>JANXYS010000396.1 GCA_025355935.1 Chitinophagales bacterium
GTTCAACGTACCGGCGATTTTTATGTTGGATGAACCCGATGCATTCAGTTCACTCAATTCCTTAAATGAAATATACACTTTCAAATTTTTATCCCCTATGTTCCAGTTGCCATTATGATCATAGGAAATCCGTAATTGTCCCCCTTCTATCACCGTAACGATCCGGTCGGCGTATTTTTTTTCCGCTGCACTAACCGCAAGGCTTTCCGTGTCCGACTGGCTTAAAAAAACATCTATCCCATTTGATACCTTTATTTTGCTGAAACTTCTGTCCAATGCTCTTACCTGGGCATTAGGATCTACTATCAGCTGAGTTTGGGCGCTGCTGGTAAAGATGACTGTGAACAGGATGAAGAGCAGAAAAGGAATTTTTTTCATACGAAAATTTTTCTTTTAAATTAACCCTTTCTCACGGATCCGCCGCTACTTTTAGTAATGTCTTTCGTAGCAGCATTACCTTTGTAAACAATATTTCCGCCGCTGCTCGCAGATGCATTTAGTTCCTTGTTAATTGTAATTTTTATATCGGCACCGCTGGAAGCACTTGCAGTACAATTGTCTGTGCTTAAGCCGTAGCCTTTAAATGCGGCGCCGCTACTAGCGTCTACTTCAAGGTTTGATGCAATGCCTGAAATGTTTATTTCTGAACCGCTGCTCTGATCAACAAAGAGGTCTGTGCTCTTTACTTCACCCTCAAATTGTGAGCCACTCGACATGCGAAGGTTTAACTTAGGAACGTTGAACACGTTTACAACTTCAATACGGGCGCCACTGGAACCCGTTAATTTGCTGATTGTATTTGCAGAAAGGTATGCTTTGATTTTACGGCCTTTTTCCCAGCTGTTTGTCCTGTTTTTATTATCGTAATAAATATGAAGCACACCATTATCAACTTCTGTTTTTATAAACGGCTCATATTTCTCATCGTTGGCACTTACCGCGAGCGATACGTTATCAGCCTGGGTAAGAAACAACTCAATACCAGTCGCTACGCTCACAGCTGTAAAATCGCTGCTTATAACGCGCATTTTAGCGTTAGGATCATTAATTGTTTTTTGTCCAAACGTTTGAAGGGAAAGCACAGATAGCAGAATAAAGAAGATTTTTTTCATGTTGCGTTATTTATTGGTCTATGTTTTATGTTTACTAAATTGATATTACCAGATATCTCTATTACGCTGGAAGATGAAATATGTTACAGCTTGGAAAAAATATTTCTGATTATACATATTTCCCTAATTTTGCAGGAGTTCTTATTCACATCGCCAGAATTTCCGGGGTGCTTCTTACCAGAGGCTGAGATTAAACCCGTATAACCTGTTCAGGATAATACCTGCGAAGGGAGACAAATTTCACCCGGCATATCATGCCCGGATATTCAGCACAAATTTCTTTTATGAAAAAAATAATGCTGGGTATCATCTCCCTTTCCCTATTATCATCAGTACATGCCCAATCGGTGTTAAGCGATACTGCTTATCTGCAACCCCTTGAAGTTTTGGCCGTTCGCGCATCTGAAAAAACTCCGGTGGCAAAAACGACTTTAAACAGGAAAGAGATCGACGCCAAAAATATAGGTCAGGATCTACCTTTTATTCTAAATCAAGTACCGTCAGTCATAATTAATTCCGACGCCGGAAATGGCATTGGTTATACCGGCATCCGTATAAGGGGTTCAGACGCCAGCCGTATTAATGTTACACTGAACGGTATTCCTTACAATGACGCGGAAAGCCAGGGTACCTACTTCGTTGACCTCCCCGATATTGCATCGTCAGCTTCCAGTATCCAGGTTCAAAGAGGTGTGGGAACATCAACTAATGGCGCGGGGGCTTTCGCGGGTAGTATTAACATAAGTACCAATGATCTGCATTTAAAAAAAGCCTTTGAATTGAATAGTGCCGCAGGTTCTTACGGCTCGTTTAAAAACACCCTTTTATTTAACACCGGGCTCTTGGGCAAACATTTAACCTTCGATGGCAGGGTGAGCAATATAAGGAGTGATGGATA
>JANXYS010000400.1 GCA_025355935.1 Chitinophagales bacterium
GAAATTACAGCGCGCGTGTTTGCAGCAAATGGCATAAAGGTTTTGTTGTTTGAAAGTTTACGCCCCACACCTGAACTAAGTTTCGCAATCAGGAAGTATGGCTGCAAAGGAGGGGTTGTTTGCACAGCGAGTCATAATCCAAAAGAGTACAATGGCTATAAAGCCTATTGGGATGACGGCGCCCAAATGGTTGCGCCGCATGACACCAACGTGATTACTGAGGTTGAAAAAATTGAATCAAACGATGATGTACAATGGAGTGGACATGATGAGAACATTCAGATCATCGGGAAGGAAACCGACGAGGCTTATCTTGAAATGGTCCAGGGATTAAGTGTTTATCCGGATGTAATAAAAGCGCAGCACGATCTTAAAATTGTATATACACCTATACACGGTTCCGGCATTATGCTGGTGCCACAGGCGCTCGAAAAATTTGGTTTCACTAATGTGCATATTGTTAAAGAACAAAGTGAACCGGATGGTAATTTCCCAACCGTGATTTACCCAAACCCTGAAGAAAGAGAAACAATGAGTATAGGTTTACAACAGGCCGCTGAACTTGATGCTGATATCCTCTTAGGAACAGACCCGGATGCGGACCGGGTAGGGGTAGGCGTTAAAAACCATAAAGGCGAATGGATTTTGCTGAATGGAAACCAGACGGCTCTTCTCGCTTTTAATTATATGATCGAAGCCCGCAAAGCTAAAGGGATTGCGCAGCCCAATGATATGGTAATTAAAACAATCGTTACAACCAATTTGATCGATAAGATCGCGGAAAAAAACGGGGTAGCCTGTTACAATGTTTTGACAGGCTTTAAATGGATTTCATCAATGATTGCAGAGAAGGAAGGAAAGGAAAATTATATAATCGGGGGCGAAGAAAGCTTTGGCCTCATGATCGGCGACAAGGTGCGCGATAAGGATGCTGTTAGCGCTGTTGCATTAATCTGCGAGATGGCAGCTTATGAAAAAAATAAGGGCCGAAGCCTGTTTGCGAAACTGGTTGACCTATATGTGGAATATGGTTTTTACAAAGAAAACCTGGTGAGTATTACCAAGAAAGGAATGAACGGCGCGGCAGAAATTGCGAAGATGATGGAAGAAGATCGTAAAAACCCGCCGCGGGAAATAGACTGCATTAAGGTTGCAGAATTATTGGATTACGAAACGCAGGCCGGTAAAAATCTCTTGGATGATTCAGAGTGGAAGATTGAATTGCCAAAAAGCAACGTATTACAATTTTTACTTGAAGATGGAACTTTAATTTCCGCTCGCCCAAGCGGAACGGAGCCGAAAATAAAGTATTATTTCAGCGTGAATGCACCATTGGCTAGTGCAAATCTCTTTGATGAAACAGAAAAAGAACTTGATAAAAAAATTAAACGGATAGAGAAACAATTAGGGTTGTAGTTAACGATACCTTTCGATTGGACTCACCTCAAAAAATTATCTCCCGGGCTGACAACTTTAAGAATTGTCAGCCCTTTTTTTTTATCTTGCAGGTTAACCACGACTACCTGCAAGATTTTAAATAGGGTTTTGAAAAGGGAAGTGATAACCGCTTTATGAGAATTTTTGAGGATACATACAGACACAAGGGAATGCGTAAAAAGCTGATGGATATTCTTAGGGAAAAGGGTATTACGGATGAATCAGTGCTTGCTGCCATGAACAACATTCCCCGCCATTTTTTTCTTGATACAGCACTCGATAACATCGCTTATGAAGATAGGGCCTTTCCAATCTCCGACGGGCAGACTATTTCGCAACCTTACACCGTCGCCTTTCAAACTCAACTCCTTCAGGTAGAGGTCCAGGAGAAGGTGCTGGAAATTGGTACGGGCAGCATTTACCAGGCAACCGTTTTAGCGGAGATTGGGGCTAAAGTTTTTACCATTGAAAGACAAAAAAATCTATTCGACAAATCCAAACTTTATGTTTTCAGAGGCAAGTATCCTAACCTTAAATTCTTTTATGGAGATGGCTTCGAGGGCCTTCCAACATTTGCACCTTTTGATAAAGTGATTATTACCGCGGCGGCGCCATACATTCCCCCAAAACTTATAGCGCAGCTAAAACCCGGAGGCATGATGGTCATTCCTGTTGATCAGGGAGAACAGCAGCGTATGCTACGACTAACAAAAAATGCAGACGGCTCCTACATGGAAGAAGCATTTCATAATTTTTCTTTTGTTCCAATGCTTAAGGGGAAGGAACGGGGATAGTTCAAGTGGAGGATGCCAGCTGGTGGTTCATAGGATCTCAAAATTTTGCATGCTTCTCACGGCCGTTATGAGGTTATAGCCATCTTTAGATAAGGTTCCTTGTTCAATTCCTCGCGACTTCACGAGATACCTAAAAAACCTAATAAGCTTTCCCACTTCTAACCGAAATTCTCATGTCTCGTGCAACTCTTTTTGCCTCCTTCAGTTTCAACAAGGTCCAAAATATAGGCAAATTAAAAAACATTAGATGAAATTAGTCCTGACTCTTTAAGGGATGGAACTTCCTACACTTTTTTATGTTTCAGACCAAGAAATGTTGAGTGGGTGGACAAGAAATTGAGTACCTTACTTTAGAAGGAATATTGAATTTTGCGACGCCCCGATTTAGCACAATACGGTTACGCTGCGGGGAAGCAAGAATAGACACCACGTTAAAAATGTTTATCATGAATTTAGAAGAGATCACGTCTATAGTAGGTACAGAACATGAAAATCTTTTTACTCATACATGTACCGGCATTCCAAAAGAGCTCTTACAGCTTCCATCTGCTGATTTTATCGACAAAGTGTTTAGTCTTACTGATAGAAATGTACAAACACTCCGCAGCATGGCGGGTATTTATAATCATGGAAGGCTTTCGGCCACAGGGTATCTGTCTGTTTTGCCGGTAGATCAGGGCATAGAACATAGTGCGGGCGCCTCCTTTGCCGCAAATCCAATTTATTTCGATCCGGAAAATATCATAAGATTAGCAATAGAAGGAGGCTGCAATGCGGTCGCTAGTACACTTGCGGGATTGGCTATGTTATCGCGGAAGTACGCTCATAAGATTCCATTTATAGCAAAACTTAATCATAACGAACTACTAACGTACCCTAACCGTTACGACCAGCAATTGTTTGGTTCTGTAAAGGACGCATGGAATATGGGCGCTGCCTCGGTGGGCGCAACCGTATACTTTGGATCGCCGGAGTCTAAACGGCAAATGACAGAGGTTGAAAAACTTTTTGAGGAAGCACATTCTTACGGGATGACCACCATCTTATGGTGCTATTTAAGAAATGAGGCATTCAAAATAGGAACCACTGATTATCACGAGTCTGCGGATTTAACAGGGCAGGCTAACTTTTTGGGTGCTTCTATACAAGCTGACATTATTAAACAGAAACTACCAGTAAATAACGGTGGTTATAAGGCCCTAAACAACGATAAAGAAACGTTTGGAAAATGGGATGAGCGCATGTATACGCAATTAACGTCCGACCATCCCATCGACCTGTGCCGCTACCAGGTACTCAACTGTTTTGCAGGCAGAGCAGGACTCATTAATTCCGGAGGGCCTTCGGCAGGAGCGACGGATCTGAAAGATGCAATTATTACTGCAATTATAAACAAGCGGGCAGGTGGAACAGGCATGATCTCCGGAAGAAAAGCTTTCCAGCGGCCTTTTAACGAAGGAGTTTCCCTATTGCATGCAATTCAGGATGTATATCTGGAAAAAAGCATCAGCATCGCATGATTTTCCTTCAGCACATTTCGCCAACAGTACGGTTTGAAATTTCTGACAAATCCTGATCAGATTCAAGCATTCCACAATCGTTCCTTTTTTTCTGACGATTAATAAAACAAGGCTAACAACAAACTTTACACTTCATAAAGAAGCGGTCAGTACGAACGGCAAGGTTTGCAAATAACTGTCAAATCTCAATTCCAATCTGTTTCATCAAAATAGAGGCATTCATGCTGGTACAAACACCCGGTTTTAATTTATAATCGAAATAAAGCTGCTCATTGTTTACCTGTACATCGAAATGAAAGTTTAAAATATTTTCAGGATACAGTGGCTGTAGTGCCGCAAGCTCCACATCATGTGTTGCCAGGATAGCAGCAGCATGTTGTTTAATCAATTGCTTTACAAAAGCTACTGAACCGGTATGACGATCAAGAGAGTTGGTGCCCCGGAGAATTTCATCAAGCAGTACAAACACCTTCTGGTGATCGTTAACTTTGTCGATAACTGTCTTTAATTTCTTCAGTTCTGCGTAAAAAGTAGACGTGCTTTCTTCCAGGTTATCGGCAATACGCATGCTGCTAAGCAACTGTACCGGCGACACCGAGAATTCATGTGCGCATACCGGCGCACCGGCCATTGCCAAAACGACGTTAATTCCAACGCTTCGCAGATAAGTGCTTTTGCCAGCCATATTGCTCCCGGTTACGAGCATAATCTTTCCGTTTTTACTAATGTCGATAAAATTATTTACCCGTTTTTTTTCATTGATCAACGGATGACCAAGTTTGTCGGCATGTAGAGAGAAGTGCTCGGTAGCAAGCCTGGGAAAAACCCAGCCCGGGTTATTATAATGCAGGGTGGCAAAGCTATTGAGGGCTTCGTAGCAGCCTAGCGTAGAAAACCAGCTATTTATTGATTCAGTATTGTTAGATTTCCACTTCTCAAGATCGAGTACCTGTTGCAGGTTCCACAGCAGCAAGATATTTAGCGGGAAACTGATAACGATATTATACCGGATATCAAGGCGGTCAAGAATTTTTTTTAATAACTTTAATTTTAATGAAGCCTTACCGTCTGAAGTGGCAAATTGTTGTTGCAGCTCATTTAATAATGCGCTGTTAAAAACCTCCCGTTCAATGGCATCAATCGAGCGACTCATGCTGTCCAGTTCTTCTACCATCTTGGAAAGTTGTTCGTGGATCGGCGCGACATACTTATTTATTTGGTAGGCGATCGCGGCAAAAATAAGCAGGCTGCCATAAAAAAGTTGCATGCTTATCAGGTCGAACCATGCGAGCATGCTGATGGCCAGGATAATAGTGGGTAATATATAGCGCAACCATTTCCATGGTTTAAACTGCCGGAAAACGCTGGAGTCCTTCATCCAATCCTGTAGGCGATGGAGGGTAGAGTAACTGATTTTTTTATCACGGCCAAAGGCCTGCAATCTTTGCCGCCAAGTATTTTTAGTTATTAGCTCTGCAACGGCACTCTGCCTTTTTAATATCTCAGTAACAACGGCCGGCGTTAACAACCATTCAGCGAGTTGCTGACTTCCCATTTCAGAAGTGGTCCGATTTAGAAACTGGAACAACGACGCATGACCGAGGATATCGAGATCTGCTGCATAAAAGTGTTCCTTAGGAATAAGGCTAGTCCCATCTTCAAAATGATAGTATTCTCCCGCGAGCGCAATTAGTTCATCTTTGTTCACGCGGATTAGTTCAAGCAGGTGCGAAATGGCTTCTTTATTTGCCAGATCAAGAATGATAAGACGGAGGAAAATTGCAACTAAAACTAATGCTGCAATCAAAACATACATCCAGCCAAAGGAATATAAAAAATAGAAAGCCGCTATGATAGCTGCAATGCTGCCAAACCTTAGAATTCCGAAAGCAGATTTCCGTTTTTGCCTTTTTGCCAGCTGATCCTGCAATTCAAGAAGGGTAGAGTTGTAAAAGTCCGCTGCCGTCATGTATTAGTGTCGTTTGCTGTAAAGATAAGATTTCACGTCGGGCAGCGGTATAGATAGGCATAACGATATGAATTGAAGCCCATGAAACTGCTCTTACACGCGTGGCGATTTTAACGCAGTCTATTAAAAATCATTTTGTACTTTTGATCCTTAATTAACGGGGCTGACCGGTTTTGACAGCATAG
>JANXYS010000477.1 GCA_025355935.1 Chitinophagales bacterium
ATGGATAGAAGTAACGTCAATCTCAATGTGAATTATCGTTATGATAAAGCAAATGGCTCGGAATTAAATATCGATGCTGATCATGGAATTTTTAAATTAAGGAGCAACCAGTTCCAACCTAATCATTACTATGATGCGTCAGGATCTACACTCCTATACAGCAACATCTATCATATGTTATCTCCGGCCGACATAAATATATGGTCAGCGAAAATAGATTATGAGCAAAACTTTCGTAAAGGGAAGCTTGGGTATGGGGGAAAAATTGGATTTGTAAATACTGATAACAATTTCAGCAGGTTTGATGTATATGGTAGCAACGAGGTACTGAACAAAGATCGTAGCAACAGGTTCAAATACAAGGAAAATATTAATGCGGGATATGTAAATTACAATCGTGGCTTTAAGGGCTTTATGGTACAGGGTGGCTTAAGGATGGAGAACACACATTCAAATGGTTTGAGCACCGGCCTGAAGTGGGACGGGGTAGCTGAAAAATACATCAATTACGACAGCACTAATTCACGCGATTATACAGATCTGTTTCCAAGCGCTGCAATAACTTTTAACAAGAATCCGAAGAGTCAATTAAATTTTACCTATAGTCGTAGGATTGACCGGCCTGCGTACCAGGATTTAAATCCGTTTGAATTAAAGTTAAATGATTACACTTTCATGAAGGGCAATACACAACTCCGGCCGCAATACACTAACAGTGTCGGGGTTACGCATACTTACATGTACAAATTAAATACTACATTGAACTACAGCCATGTGAAGGACATCTTTACGCAGCTGCCTGATACAACCGAAATGTCGAAATCTTTTCTTACAAAAAAAAATCTTGCAACACAGGATATTGTCAGCCTGAACATCAGCTATCCGTTCCAGCGCAAATGGTATAGCTTTTTTGTAAACGTGAATTCATACTACTCAAAGTATAAAGCAAATTTTGGCGGTGGTGATCGTAAAATTGATCTTGATGTGTATGCGGTAAGCTATTACATGCAGAATAGTTTTAAGCTTGGCAAAGGTTACACAGCCGAATTAAGCGGTTTCTATAATTCGCCTTCAATCTGGCAGGGTACGTTTAAAATGAAATCAATGTATAGCATTGATGGAGGTCTGCAAAAAAGTTTCCTTAAAGGAAAAGGCACAGCAAAAGCTTCTGTTAGTGATATATTTAAAACACTCAAATTTAGCGGTGAAACGAAATTTTCGGGTGCTAAGAGCCTCGCTTCCGGGCATTGGGAATCACGTCAGTTTAAGGTAAATTTCAGTTACCGGTTTGGCAACAGCCAGGTAAAAGCGGCTCGCCAAAGGAAAAGTGCGGTGGATGAAGAAAATAAACGATTGCAAAGCGGCGGAGGATTAGGGGGGCAGCAGTAATTTTAACCTGGTCATTTTTTGATTCTTTCTTGTAGATTCCTGGATAATGAAGTGATCGCGATCCGCTATCAAGAAAGCTGCGCCGCTCGCGCAGATATGCAGGGTTTGGTTATGTGAGAAGGGTATCTGTGTGGGGACGTTTATATTAGTGTATACTATAACGTTAGTTCATACTTAATTTATTTTTCGCCGCTCGCGCAGATATGCAGGGTTCGGTTATGTGAGAAGGGTATCTCTGTGGGGATGTTCATTATACTGTATAGGATAACGCCGCTCGCGCAGATATGCAGCTTTGTGTTTGTTGGATGGGTTGTCAGTGCGGGAATAGTCATTATAGTGTATACTACAAGGTTAGTTGGCCGCTCGCGCAGATATGCAGGGTTTGGTTATGTGAGAAGGGTATCTCTGTGGGGGTGTTCATTATAGTGTATACGATAACGTCGCTCGCGCAGATATGCAGGGTTCGGTTATGCGAGAAGGGTATCTGTGTGGGGATGTTCATTATAGTGTATACCATAAGGCTAGTTACGCGCCTGGGAGCGTGTCCCATAGAACCGGAAATTCTTTCTAGCCTTAATTATTCCAGTTTCTCTTCTTCTTACTTCGTCCGTACTTTTTGCTTGACGCAAAAAGTACCACAAAAATCACTCCCGCTATAAGCGGGAGGCCATCGCGTCAACACTCTAATGGAGACACCGTGTAACAATCTGTAAAAGACATATTGGACCTTTAGCCGGATGATTTTATTACATTTAATTTTATAGGATTTCTAAAAAATATTTATGGTTTCTTACTTCTGTGGCGGAAACGATGCTGCTGCTCCCGCTTGCGAAGATATGCGAGGTGGAGTTTTCTCGCAGGGTAATTTGCGTAAGAATACCTCACAGGATTGCCGTTAAATACCAGCCTTCCTTGTTTTTGCATGCAGGATGACGTAAGTGGCCGATTGTTGGAAAAGGGCCAACATGAAGGCTAAAGATTGTGTCAACGAAAATTCACTGGAAAGGGCGGTTGTCGGAACGAATTCGGGATTCTTTTTGTAGATTTTGATCCTCAGGCGTTGTTTATCCCGGAGCAAAAGAATAGAAGGATTAGGTATTTTCTTTCATTAATGCAGAATGCCAGGCCCGTCTCTTATATGAGAATAGAACGATAAATAACAATACTGAAGGTGGATGCCCAAAGTTAAATAATTGGCACAGTATTTTGTGAAATCTCCGGTACTTCAATCGAAGTCTTCGTCCTTTCAAAATTACTTTATGAGCGAAATTTTAAAACTGGAAGCACCATGGGAAAAAGTGAAGGAAATGCTGCAGGAAATTAATACAGACCTTAGTGATAGCGACCTTTCTTATTCTGAGGTGTACGATTCATTTTTCGAGCTACACGCTCTAACAAATGATCTTCTTCCCCCTCGGAATAAG
>JANXYS010000494.1 GCA_025355935.1 Chitinophagales bacterium
AGTTATCGGGGCCTTGAAATCTGGCGAAACGCTTTGTACATTTTTGCGGGAGGAGGGTGGTACCTTTTGTTCAGTATTACTCTTTACAGCCTGAGGCCTTACAAAATTGTGCAACAAATCCTTGGAGATTTTATAATCGGGATCGGTGAATATTTTCGAACCCGAAGTCATTTTTACAAACATGATCCGGCTTATGAAAAAACGTACCAGCTTCTTTTACAGCAACAGGTGAATGTACTCAGCCAACAAAGCCTGCTTAGCGAAATTCTTTTTAAAACCCGCACTATTTTAAAAGAAACGACTCATACTGGCCGGATTTTACTAAAAATATATGTTGATGCTGCGGAACTTTTCGAAAGTATTATGACTGCCTTCCAGGACTACCGGGTGCTTCATGAGCAATTTGACAACACAGGCATCCTCGAGGAAATTCAACAACAGATCGTTCGCCTTGCCGACGAATTAGAACTGATCGGACTCGCTATCAAGAGCAATGATCGATCAATAGCTACAGGTAGAAATCAGTTGGCTTACCGTGAAATAAAGCTCAAATTCGAGGCACTGCGATTGAGCTATATGACCGATTCGAATGTGGATGATTTTGTGAGCCTGGGAAGAATATTTAATAACCTCCAACATCTTACAGATAAGATCAATGGGCTGCATCATTACACCAGCTACGATAAAAAAATAAAAAAAGTATCATCACAAGAAATCGATCTGACAAGTTATGCTGCCGTACAAGACATTAGGCCTATGATTTTCCTGAATAATCTAAATTTTAAATCCAATATTTTCCGACACGCACTGCGCGTCGCGTTCGCACTTGTTATCGGGTATATAATATCGATGATATTTTCAATAGGTCACAGCTATTGGATATTGCTTACTATCGTCGTAATATTAAAACCTGCTTACAGTCTTACGAAAAAAAGAAATTCAGACCGTTTAATCGGAACTTTTTTTGGAATACTAACAGGAGTGCTCGTTCTATTTCTATTTAAAGACAAAACGATTTTACTGGTAATCCTGATTTTTTTTATGGCCAGTTCGTATGCATTCATCAGGACTAATTATTTTATCAGCGTGTTAATGATGACTCCATACCTCGTTATCTTTTTTCATATGCTTCATCCGCAATCGATACAGGCAATTTTAGTTGACCGGCTGCTGGATACTACAATCGGTTCCGCGATTGCATTTCTAACCAGCCTCTTCCTGGTTCCCGTATGGGAGCATCAAAATATACGAATGAATATGATTAATTTGGTGAAAGCCTGTCGTGTTTATTACATATCGCTCGCCACGGTTTTTAGTCATGATGAACAAGTATCACAGCAGCAGGCGAGGATTTATCGGCGGGACGTTTTAACGGAGCTGGCCAATGTTTCGGACGCATTTACCAGGATGCTTTCGGAGCCCAAACGGTTCCAAAAGGGGGTAGAGACCATACATCAATTTGTGGTGTTAAGTCATATTCTTACTTCGCATTTTGCATCCCTGTCTTACTTTTTAAATACACGGCAAAGTAAGTTCCGGCATTCAGACCTTGATGAAGTAATTCACGAAACCGACCTGAATTTCTCTAACAGCATTCATTACCTCGCCGCTAATTCAAAAGAGCCTGTAGTTATTAATTATGCGGTCCTTGAAAATATCAATTATTATGTAGAACAATTGCTGTTGCGTCGCAGGGAAGAAGTACAGCACGGTGAACTTGAGACCGAAACCAGGAAAATGCTAATTAGTTCTAAATCTGTGATCGATCAGTTCAACCATATTTTCACGGTTTCGGCAGACCTTACCCGATGTGCTTCTGAATTAAATAAATAAATTAATTATCGTACTTCTCCTTATCATCTTTTTTACTGTGAAGATTGAGCCTCACTTCCCATTCCATGAAATTATTCACCAGTTCTACTTCGGCTACAAAATTCTTGTAAAGTCTATTATCAATGGTGGTTCGCAGAAGGCTTGATGCAAAACGAAGTGATTCGGATGGCTCCTCCATGACTCCAACAAAATCGGCAGAAGCCTCATTCATCTTTAGCCGGGTTTTATAAACAAGCCTGTATGTATTACGATAAATTTTAGCAGCCTCTTTATAGTCTTCTCCTTTGTACATCACTGCCTGCAGGCTTGCTGTAGTATCCTGCCTGGAGTGAAACCTGTAGATAAAGCATTCAAGCGCTCCCGGAATGGAACTGGTAGAATTGTAAATGTCAACATCATCCTGGTTACTGACAACATCACCCTGAATATGATAATAGTTGCTATTAAAGTTCAACACGATATTGTTTATGGAATCACTAAACGCAGGGGAAGGCAACAGCGATTTATAGAACTGAGCTATTGCAGCATTTGCAAATACAAAGATTATAATTATGCAAAAGACAATTTTTCTCATGGTAATATTGGATTGGTTTCAGTACAATATTACGAAAGAGATATCATTGGTAAATCAATTCAGCGAATCAATATTATGACTTCTATAAGCGTAGAAATACCTCGTAGATTGTCGATAGAAAATAAACTACAAATAATTAAGCCCGTAATCTACAAAGGGGTATTTTTATTAGTCGTTTATTTGTATTGTAATTGTTCGATATCCTCTTTAAAAGCCGCTGATAACCTAAAAGAAAAACCATTAGTAGTAACCCCCCCCTTTTACTATGAAAAACCTTCTCTAAAGAAGGTTTTTTTATGCCCTGTTGTCCTGATTTCGTGTTTGATCTAAAATGACTTATTTTTCAAAAATGAAAACAGCTACAGTTAAACAAGTTAAAGATGAGCTTGAAAATCTTTCGCAACCCGAACTTGTTAAACTCTGCCTGCGTCTGGTAAAATTTAAAAAAGAAACCAAAGAGCTAGCCACTTATTTACTATTTCATGATGAAAATGAAGAGCTATATGTTGCTGGCGTGGAAGAAATACTTCTTGAACTATTTGGAGAAGTAAATACCAGGAACCTGTACATAGCTAAAAAGAATCTTCGTAAGATCATCCGAACTGTTAACCGATATATTAAATATAGCGATGAGGCAACTACTGAAATTGATTTGCTCATTTTTGTATGCCTGCAAATAAGGAAGCTGAATATCGATATGAAAAAAAGTGCTCAGATTAATAACCTCTATCTTTCGCAGCTCAAAAAAATAAAAAGTCGCATTTTAGGCCTTCACGAAGACCTTCAATACGACTATGAAAAAAAGGTATCCGATTTTTAATCAGGGCTTAAAATGTCCTTTATATTCCTTTTTAAATTCTTCGAAATCAGGGATTGATACGTTTTGTACATAGGGGTTACCGGGGTTACGACTTATATATTCCTGGTGGTAAGATTCTGCAGGAAAAAATTTGGTAAAAGGTACTACCTCGGTAACAATTTTGTTTCGGAATTTCTTAGAATCGGTTAGTTTTTTTATCTCTGCATTTATGATTCCCATTTCCTCGTTGTTTCGATAAAAAGCGATAGATCTGTATTCCGTACCCTGATCATTTCCCTGCCTGTTTAAAGTCGTGGGATCCTGGCTTGCAAAGAATGCTGCGACGAGTTCCTGGTAAGTAATCTTTGCAGGGTCATAAAACACCTGTACGGTTTCGGCATGACCCGTATTGCCGCTGGCAACTTTTTCGTAAGTTGGGTCGGTTGTTGACCCGCCCGCATACCCCGAGACGGCATCCCTAACGCCGACAAGGCTTTGAAATACGATCTCTGCATGCCAGAAACATCCTTCGGCAAAAGTAGCAACGGCCTCGTTCGCAACTGGCTTGCTACTGGTGGCCACTTTTACAATACCAGCCCGTTGTGGTTTTTGAGCACAGGAAGCAAGAAAAAATAACGTTGCAAAAGATAATAGTACGAGTTTCATTTGTTTTTTTTATAAGAAACGTTTTAACGATCATGTTAGTTTTCCACCACTGTTAATTTGAACCTAATAATCATTCGCTTTTGGAAGGAAGAAGTTACAGAAAATCAAACTATTTTAGCAGGATAAATTGCGATAAATGATTGAATTAGAGAGTGACGTTAAGCAGGTTTTTTTTGTTGGCATTGCCGGCACGGGTATGAGTGCTATCGCACAATACCTGCAGGGTACGGGAAAGGAAGTGTCGGGGAGCGACCGATATTTTACGGAGGGCGAGTATAATGAAACGAAAGCGAAGCTTGAAGCCGCTGGCATAAAATGCTATTTCCAGGACGGGCGCGGAATCTCACCTCAAACAGATCTTGTAGTCGTTTCCACAGCTATTGAAGATACCGTGGTGGAGATTCAGAAGGCGAAATCACTGGAAATTCCTATTATGAAAAGGAGTGAATTGTTGGCCCTTATCGCCGCAAGTCGGAAAACAATAGCTGTCGGCGGTACTTCCGGAAAGAGTACTACCAGTGCGATGCTTTTCCAGGTATTGGAAAAAGCCGGGCTTTCACCGAGCATCATCAGCGGGGCCGGCCTAGTTAGCATCATAAAGGAATCCTTCCCAGCTGACCCCTCGGGCATTGGCAAAATTGGAAACGCCAAAGTTGGTTCTGGTGAGTGGCTGATTATTGAAGCTGATGAAAGTGATGGGTCAATTGTTCAATACCATCCGGAAGTAGGATTGTTACTTAACATTGATAAAGATCACCAGGAGATTGATGAACTCCTGCAAATATTTGCTGTTTTTCGCGAAAACAGTAAAAGTCTTTTCGTAGTTAACCAGTCTAATTCGTATGTGCGCGAACTTTCTGTGAGCCCTGCAAACGATTTTGCATTGTCTCTCGATTCCAATGCAGGGTATAAGGCCAGTGCATTTGTACAGGATGGATTAAGTATTGCTTTTTTAATCAATGGCGTACAGTTCAGGATGAATACGGTTGGAAGACTAAATATGGAAAATGCAGTTGCTGCAGTGGCGGTCGCGAACCAGCTTGGGGTAACCCTAGAAACATGTGCAGCCGCATTAACGGATTACGAAGGAATTTATCGCAGGCACCAGGTGCTTGGTCAGAAAAATAATATCTGGGTAATCGATGACTACGCCCATAACCCCGTGAAGTGTGCTAAAAGTATCGAGGCGTGCCAGCCTGTTTCAGGAAAGGTGATCGCATGGTTCCAGCCTCACGGGTACGGGCCTACGCGTTTTCTCCGCGACGATTTTGTGAAAGAAATAGCTGCTGTATTGCGGCCGCAGGATGAAGTATGGATGAGCGAAATATTTTATGCAGGTGGTACCGCGGTAAAAGATATCTCCGCGGAAGACCTTATCAATGATATCAAGGCTCTTGGTAAACAGGCCTGGTTTGTTGCAGACCGGAAAGATTTTCTTGATACCGTCCGACCACACCTTTCAGATAATACAACCCTGCTTTTAATGGGCGCCCGTGATCCTTCGCTGGAGGGCTTTGGCAAAGAAATTTTCGAAAAGCTTTAGCCATGGATATACTCATCATCAACATCAGGTTACTGGCGGGAGCAAGGGAAATTTCTCCACTCCTTCGCGGGAATGCACTCGCTGAACTGCCCGGGCTATCGGATGCGTATCTGCTCATCGAACATGGTACCATTGCGGATTACGGCTCGATGCACGAACTCGAAATTAATCTGCCGGTCCTTCCCAAAACTATTGTTGACGCAAATAATGGTATTGTATTTCCTTCCTGGTGCGATAGCCATACACACCTAGTTTTTGCGGCGAGCAGGGAAGATGAATTTATTCAAAAATTACAGGGCGCTTCTTACGCCGACATTGCTGCCGGCGGCGGTGGTATCCTCAATTCCGCCCATTGCCTAAACGCAACGTCAGAAGAAACCCTTTACGAACATGCTGCTGCAAGACTGCAACAGCTTTCATTAGCAGGAACTGGCGCCGTTGAAATAAAAAGCGGTTATGGTCTAACGGTATCAAGAAAATCTTTCCGGTCTGCAACAAACCAGGCCTGTTTACCAAGAGCCTTGATATCATTGATAAGGTCTTCCGCGGAGATATCTTTTACCGCGGTA
>JANXYS010000001.1 GCA_025355935.1 Chitinophagales bacterium
GACTACATTTTTAACAGATTTTCTAATCGACTACCTTTTTAGACAATTTTCTACTCGACTACCTTTTTGAGCCATTTTTGAACCGACTACTTTCATCTTCGAAATTGTAATCGACTAGCTTATTAATTGGCCAGGTAAGGATTACGGCCGATAGTGATCCGCGGTTGTGAGTTTTCTGAGTTCAAAACTGTTTGGCTGCCTTTAAGTTTATTACCCTTTCTAACTGCCAACTCTTTTTTAACTTTGCCTTATGAGCACTAACCCTGCTGCGCCAAAACCGCGTTTATCGTTGTTAAAACGGGTTTTTACATTTGCAGCACCCTACAAACACAAGTTTTACGGATCCATATTACTGTCAGTTCTACTTGCCGTGATGGCTCCATTGCGTCCTCTGCTCATACAGTTAACTATCAATGACGGAATAAAAAATCATACAGTTTCGCGCTTTATCCATGGTCCGGGTGGCTTCATCATTGAGATAACTATCATCCAGGTTTTACTATTGTTTTTGGAAACGGCGGGCCGCTTTTACTTCACCTTTACAACGGCTTCCTTAGGACAGTCTGTTGTGAAAGATCTCCGGGTAACTACCTATAATAAGATTGTGCATCTGAATTTAACGCAGTTCGACAAAACGCCCATTGGTACCCTTACAACCCGTACCATTAACGATATTGAAAGTGTCAACGACATTTTTAGCGACGGCCTGATTCCGATTATTGCCGACCTCTTATCAATTATTTCTATTCTGAGCTACATGTTCTGGGTCGATTGGAGGTTAACGCTCGTATCACTGGCACCATTTCCCTTCCTTATACTGGCAACTTATTTTTTTAAAGAAACGGTGAATAAATCATTTATTACCGTACGAAATGCTGTCGCCAGGCTTAATGCCTTTGTTCAGGAACACATTACCGGAATGAGTTTGGTGCAGGCGTTTGCTGCCGAAAAAAGGGAGCAGGGTAAATTTAGCAATATCAATAAGGATCATCGGAACGCTAATATTAAAGCCATTTTTGCGTATTCAGTATTCTTTCCTATTGTAGAACTTGTGTCGGCACTGTCAATTGGTTTACTGGTATGGTGGGCTGCCAAAGAGTCTGTAGGCCTGGATGCAAAGACTGCGGAGAATTCTGCGGGGATCATTACTGCCTTCATTCTTTGCCTGAATCTATTGTTCAGGCCGCTGCGGGTGCTGGCGGATAAATTCAACGTATTGCAAATGGGAATGATTGCAAGCGAGCGGGTGTTTAAAATAATTGATAATCCAGACGTTACAGTAAATAACAATCACTATAAGCCTCAAATCCTGCAGGGTAAAATTGAGTTCAGGAACGTTGATTTCGCCTATCTGGAGGAAAGGTATGTTTTAAAGAATATTTCCTTCGGAGTATTACCAGGGCAAACTCTTGCTATTGTAGGACATACTGGTAGTGGCAAAACCTCCATCATCAGCCTGATAAACAGGTTATATAGGGTAAATAGCGGCGAGATTCTGATCGACGATGTCTCTATTGATCAATATGAGTTGGATTTCCTTCGCAGCCGGATAGGAGTGGTTTTACAGGATGTTTTCCTTTTCAGCGGCTCTGTATTTGATAATGTAACCTTAAGGAATACTGATATCAGTCGTGAAGCGGTAGTAGAAGCGGCGAAACTTATTGGATTACACAATTTTATTATGAAGCTCCCGGGCGGATATGATTATAACGTAATGGAGCGTGGAGCAACTCTTTCGCTCGGGCAGCGCCAGTTGTTATCCTTTGTGAGAGCGTTATTATACGATCCTTCCATCCTCATCCTCGACGAAGCAACATCCTCAGTTGATTCTGAAAGCGAAGGACTTATACAAAATGCCATCGATAAATTGATTTCCGGCCGAACATCGATTATTATTGCCCATCGCCTTAGTACCATCAGGAAGGCTGATAAGATTATGGTACTTGACAAAGGGGAAATAAAGGAAATTGGTTCCCACGATGAATTAATGAAAAAAGAAGGCTTCTATTTTCAGCTTCATGAAATGCAATTTGCGCAAAACACCAAAGCCGAAGTCGAAGGTTAAAAGGAAAAGGCCTTTAGTTCGGGGGTCGTTCGGCCGCAGGTCTTTTTATGTAAAACCTTTCCCTTGATTTTTAATTTCAGGCGCTGAACCTTATCTTTGCGGCAAATTTCAGAACGGATATGGCAGCAAAGAGCATCAAATCATTACTGGTGGCGGTTTTAAGCCTGTTTTTGGTATTGGTTTCCACACCGGGTTTTGCCCAGGAACCTGATCATGAAACAGCTACCGGTTCACATGGGGCTGAGGAGCAGAAACTGGATCCCGCGAAGATCATTATGGAGCATATAAAAGATGCACATGAGTTCCATTTTTTTACTGCCGGTAACTTTCATGCAACGGCGCCTTTACCCGTCATCCTTTATTCAAAAACAAAAGGTCTGGATATTTTTTCATCAAGCCGATTCGGCCACGAAGGTGCAGAAACCTTCAACGGCTACCAGTTGCATGAGGGGAAAATATCTTCAACCGATGGTGCGGTGGTGTATGACTTCTCTATTACAAAAAATGTTGTTCAAATGATACTTGCACTAACGGTGCTGGTATTGCTCATGATAGGAATTGCAAAGAAATACAAAAACGGTATCGGGGTAACTTCCGCACCAAAGGGATGGCAGAATGCAGTTGAGCCCGTTATCACTTTTGTGAGGGACGAAGTTGCAAAGCCTAACCTCGGTAAGAAATGGGTAAAATATATGCCTCTTTTACTTACGATCTTCTTCTTCATCCTTATAAATAATTTGTTCGGTTTGTTGCCAGGCGCTGCGAATGTAACAGGCAATACAGCATTTACTATTGTTCTTGGGCTGGTTGCCTTAGTTGTAATTTTGTTTAGCACTAACGCTCATTTTTGGGGTCATATCTTTTGGCCTCCCGGAGTTCCTTTTCTTGTCAAGCTGATCCTGATTCCTATTGAACTTGCGGGTGTTTTATTGATTAAGCCGGCGGCACTTATGATACGTCTTTTTGCAAACATGGTTGCGGGGCACATCATCATATTAAGCTTTATTTCGCTAATTTTTATATTTGGTGCAATGGCTAAAGTTGCGGGTTATGGCTTTTCGCCGATATCAGTGCTGTTTACAGTTTTTATTTATTTTATAGAATTACTGGTAGCATTCATCCAGGCCTTCATCTTCACCAATTTAACGGCTGTATTCATAGGGCAATCCCTGGAAGGCGGTCATGATGATATCAATGGCCATGATGACCCAATAATCATTTAAGAGTTTTTTTTATTCATTATAAAACAGAAGTATCATGACATTGATGACTGTGTTCGCTGAAGTTCAGCTTGGTTATTCTCATTTTGGTGGAGCTATAGGCGCAGGTCTTGCAGCAATCGGGGCAGGTATTGGTATCGGCCAGATTGGTAAAGGAGCTGTAGAATCTATTGCCCGTCAACCTGAAGCAAGCAACGACATTCGTGCAAATATGATCCTGACAGCTGCGTTCGTAGAGGGTGTTGCCCTTTTCGCCGTAATCGCAGGTTTATTGGCTGTATTGAAGTAATTGCACGCAAAACTGATTACTGCATCTAAAGCACAGGGCGGAAGATGCAGTAATATTTTAATTTTCCGGCTAGCTGTTAATTGTTTCTTTCGAAACAAGCCACTAGTAACTCATAATTTATAACTTACAATCCTTTTTACCATGGATCTTTTATTACCAGCCATAGGCTTAATGTTCTGGGTTTTGATTGCTTTCCTGATCGTATTTTTTCTTCTTAAAAAATATGCGTGGAAACCTATTATGACTGGTTTGAACGAACGCGAATCAAACATTTCAAGTTCTATAGCAACAGCTGAGAAGGTAAAGCTGGAAATGGCTCAACTTAAAAACGATAATGAGCGACTTCTGGCTGAGGCACGGGAAGAGAGGGCTTTGATGTTAAAAGATGCGAAAGAAACCAGGGAGAAAATGATTAATGCAGCGAAAGACGAAGCAAAAATTCAGGCTGCCAAAATATTATCTGATGCAAGTGATTCTATTCAGCAACAAAAAATGGCTGCCCTCACTGATATTAAAAATCAGGTCGGTATCCTTGTAGTGGAAGTAAGCGAGAAAGTATTAAGAAGAGAACTTTCCAACAGGTCTGACCAGGAAAATTACATCAAGCAACTTGCGAGCGAAGTGAAACTAAACTAAGCTTACTAGTACTTTCCTTAAATTTATCGCAAACGATTTTTTTGTTTTGCAGCACAAAGAAAAATGATATGAATAATCCACGTTTGGCAGGCAGGTATGCGAAGAGTTTACTTGATCTTTCAATAGAGCAAAAGAGCCTGGAGGCAGTGATTGACGACATGAAGCTTTTGCAGAAGATATGCAAAGGCAATCCCGATTTTGTTGCCCTGCTGAAAAGTCCTGTTATAAATTCTGATAAAAAGCAAAAGATTATTGAATCAATCACTCAGAATAACGTGAGCAAGATCACGACCTTATTCATTCGTTTACTTATCAATAAAACCAGGGAAAGCAATCTGCCGGAAATCGTAGATGCATTTATAAAACAATACAACGTGCTGAATAACATTCACACGGTACAATTCACCACCGCGATGCCGATCAGCGTTGAGTTGCAGGAAGAGATTGTAAATAAAATCAAAGCCGACAAAGCATTGCACCGCATAGAGCTGGAAACGGTTATCGATGAGAGTATTATCGGTGGGTTTAAATTACAGTTAGGAGATATCCTTGTTGATGCCAGCGTTAGCAGGGATCTGATAGATATCCGCCGCCAGTTCCAGAATAATGATTACATCCGACAGATCAGGTAAAAGAAATGACAAGATAAAAGCGCTAGAGATTTTGCCGCGTTTTTTTGGCATAGTCTTTTTGTTCTGTATTGCCGAAGTATAGAATGCGCCCTGGTCAAGTTCTAAGCATTAGGAGCGATGTTTCCTAGTGATCCCATTCCACACGTCGTTCCTATGGAACGGAATTCCTCCTGCTGAATCATTTTTTACCTACACAACGTGCCGATGGCACGACTAAATTATGACCACGAACTGTATGAAATACAGGAAGGAGAATGCGTTACTGTATTGCTGTCTTTTTCCCCGTAGGGGTGATATGTCGGTAGGTAAAAAACGCATCGAAAAGTCCTGCGTCCCGGAGGGAAGCCGTGTGATTTTTGTTGGTTTTCTTTGCGTCTTTTAAATGGCACGAATGCACAATGTCTAAACGTTTCCTTCATTGCGCAAGGATAATGCGTTACTGAAATGCTGTTTCTTATCCGTAGGGGTAACGTGTGTTTCTTTGCGATGTTTCCTGTTGAGCCAATTCCACACGTCGTTCCTATGGAACGGAATTCATCATGCTGAATCATTTTCTACCTACACAACGTGCCAATGGCACGAAAGGATTATGACCGGAAACT
>JANXYS010000005.1 GCA_025355935.1 Chitinophagales bacterium
TATTGTGTTCACGAAGCAGAAAGTGAAGATGTTATCAGGGAGCATTCCAGTTGTGCAAGTTTTCCCGCAAATAAGATTGAAGAGGTGAAAGTAATAATCAGTCCTGCGACAGCAGATTAGAACAAATTGTGTAATCGCTAATGTTATTTACCGCTTTTTGGTGCAGGATGATTGGTCTTTAGAAGAGAGTTCTTTTTGCCCTTGCCGGTGTTCCTAAAAAGCCTTCAACCCGCTTAAAGCCACTCGCCGCCGTTGATTGTGTGTTTCGTGCGGATAGTTCAGGAAGGTTACGAAATAGATGCTGTTCAAAAAACTTTCTAAAGTTTGTTTCACAGACAATTAAAAGTGATTTACAGAAAAAACATCTGGCGGTTTTGGAAAGTTTTATTTGTAGATGCCAAAGACAGAAAGTACCGGTTCTGGGAACGTAATCCATTAAGCGTAGACTTATGGACCATAGAAGTGTTTATACTCTTAAGGAACCCTTGGGGCAAAAGATGGGATACATTAACCATAACCCTGAAGCAGCAGGATTATGTGTTAGCCCGGAAGAGTATGAATATTCTTCAGCCGGGTTTTATAAAAGCGGAGAGGATAAGTTCGGTTTTCTAACGCATTGGATGCAATAAAATAAATTGTTACTATGGCCTGAACTGATGTTGGTGATAGCCTTCCGCAAACCATCAGCACGAGCACCAACATCAGCGGAAAAAGATTGATGCTTTATATAATTCATCAATCTTTTTATGTATCGTTTTACGATAAATTTTGATTGTAATTTTTATTTCATTAAAATCAAAAAAAGAGATTGTTGTAAAATGAATTTTACAACAATCTCTTTTTTTGATTTATCCTCATCATCTAAAATGGAATTCCATTTTTCCGAAAATATTTACTCTTTCAAAAACTTCAGCTTGCTTATAATATTCTGCGCCACTTTTCTTCCCTGCTCAAGGCCAGTATTAATGGATGGCTGATAATGGATACCCGCATATAATCTTGAATTGCCTGCATCCACGCCAAATGCATTGAAGGAACCAAAAGACCTGGGCGCAAAACCCAAATAATCATAGGTGTGGTCGGTAAAACTATGACTGTCACCAAAAAGATTACTAAATACAGCAGCTGTGGCAGCTGATAAAACCGCGTGGGCAGCAGAATATTCCGGGTGTGCAGGGGTAGCTAAAAGAGGCGACCATGTTGTGTGACCTAATACAGTCCTGATGTAAGTAACAGGGCGAATTAAACTATAATGATACTTGGTTTGCCAGTCACTTATAGCAGCGTCATAGACAGTAATACCACCCAATGCATAACCAACAGCAGCTTTATCGAGCGTGGGCTTATCATTTTCCAATACCTGTTTCAAAATGCTAACATAATGACCAGGCGTGGTAACTCCCGGTATATCTCTCCAATACAAAGCCTGCGCCCTTTGTTCAGGCGTAAGCGTTTGTGAAGCGTCATACACTTGTTGCACCATCTTGTAAAAATCTGATGCGGGGTCTTCTGAATAAGTAGTTGGAGCACCCGGCTGCGTGTTATCACCACTACCGGCAACAATTGTACGAAGATTACCCCAGTACGGTGTGCTGGCGGCGGCAAAAGCCGGCGGAGTAGGAACCCACAAGCCCGGTCCTGCCGGTGGTGTATAAGCATCACTGGCATGCAGAGTACCATCTGTTTGGGCCCACTCAAAAACTTTTTGTGCCACTGCTCTTCCAAAGTCAACGGAACGATTGATGGTTGCCGCATCTGCTTCACCCTGGTATTGTGTGTTCAACGCATTTTCTAATGAATCAATAGCAGTTTTGTTAGCATCGCTTGTGGTGGGGAACACGTTTTTATTGATATACGCTAATGCAGCATTGGCAGAACTTGACCAATGATATGCCAGACCAGGGGCGGTTTGAGGGAGGCCGGACAAACCGTTTAATTGTCCCTGAAGTGACTGATAAGCCGGCATCCCATGTACAACTGCTTCATACAAAACAATACCACTATAGGCATAAGGACGGGCAAATGCTACATTAGGTATGCCGGTAGCTGTCCTCATTAAGCGCAATTGCATGTTCATCCACTTGATCGCCACGTCCGACGTATAAGTATTGGTTTGTATTAAATGTCCATGCACATTATCAGCCACTGTTTGTAACTGAACGGGCTGGTTATTGTTTTTTAAATCCTTTTGACAGGCTGTTAAGAAAAAAATACTTATGCCTGTTACCAGTATCGGGTAACAGGCAAATCGTTTAATTTTTTGTTTCATGATTGTTGAGTTTATTTAATAAAAGAAAATTGAAATCTGGTTCAATTGATGTCAAATTTACTTTCTGTAATTAGCTGATTTATTTTATTTCGTTCAATCACATTAATCAAATGGTAATAAACTGAAACAGAAGTGTAAATACCGTTTACCGTCGGTGAAATGCATGTACCTTTTCAATCAATAGATTGGTCTATTTTATTATAGAAGTTTTGTTTTTTAGCAACCAAATAGTATATCTTTATACAAGAAACTAATTATGTGAGAACTTATGATTTCATATTTTCCAAACGGTTATCACACCGCCTTTCGAGGCATATTATTTTTTGGCTTGTATTTTTAATTTATTTCTATTCGGTTAATTTTCTTCCAACTAAGCCTGAAGATTTAAGCGATCCTAAAAGTTACATTAACGCCTTTCAATTGATGATATACATTCTTGTAAGCGTTATTTCAGTTTATACAGCTATTTATTTCTTATTGCCCGGTTATATTTTAAGAGAAAAATATTTCAGCCTGTTTTTAATACTAACCGGCCTTTCAATATTTTATTTTTCATTAGCATGGCTGCTTATGATGCTGCTTGCAGATATTACTACCAATGTTCCTTTCAATCAATTGCCTGTAAGTATCAAATGGTTTCAGCCAATACGTTATGGAATAGGACTTCCGCTTACATCTGCTGTATTTGTAACCATTATCAAACTATTGAAACACTGGCATCTGGAACAAAAAGAAAATGAATTGCTGCAACGTCAAAAAATCAATACTGAACTTCTGTTATTGAAGACACAATTTCAACCCAATTTTTTGTATGATGCCCTGCAGCATATTTTTTACCTTATTCATAAACATTCTCCCCAATCACCGGACTCAGTTTTAAAATTATCGGACCTGCTTAGTTATATTTTATATGAAAATGAAAAAGACTACGTTCCGCTGGAAAAAGAAATACAAATAATAAAAACGTATCTCAGCCTTAAAAAAATATTTTATCCTGACAGGCTTTGGGTACAACTTAAAGAACAGGGCGAAACAACCGGTATGAACATCGCTCCTTTATTATTAGTCTCGCTGGTTGAGAGTTGCCTGGAAAATTTTCTACATACACCTGTACGGCAGCTTAATCTAAGCCTCGATATAAAAACAGAAAATGGTGAGCTGTATTTCCTGATGGAATGTAAAAATAATTTCGAAAATGAACTGGCTGAAAGGACCGATGATGATAAATGGATACAATCACTAAAGAGAATTGAAATGTTATATCCGGGCAAACACAGTTTTGATGTGTATTCAGAAAATGGAACCACTAATTTATTATTAGTTCTTGAAGGGGTTGAAAATTCAACTTTTATTGTTAAAGAAAAAGAAGAATTTGTTTTATCATGACCATGCATGAGTTTATATTCTCCAATAAACGCCGCACAAAAATTAGCCGGCATGTACTCTTTTGGACCGGATGGTTCCTGTATATGATATGCACACAAGTAAGAAACGCAAGTCCGGAGGATATCGGGATGAAAAATTTTATTGTGTATCAGTTTGCCACGTCACTTAACCGGCTTATTCTACAGATTATTTTTTGTTATATCGTTGTGTATCTTCTTGTGCCGCGATTTTTGCAAAAAAAAAAATATAGCCAGTTTACTGTCCTGTTCGTATTGTTTCTTTTTTTCTATATACAGTTTACTTACTTTGTATTTACGTATGTATGGTATAATAGTTATGTATGGATATCTAAGGCTTTACCCTTTGCTTGTGAGCCAAATGTTGTAAAGCCACTGTCAATGTTTCTCAACAAATATTATAGCTTTTACAGCAACCTTCATTTTACAGGGCCGCTGGTCTCAAGTGGAATTATATTATCAGTTAAATATTACAAAAACTGGTATATAAAACAAAGGGAAAATGAAATGCTGATAAATGAAAATGCACAAGCCGAACTTCAATTATTAAAAGCACAGGTGCATCCTCATTTTTTATTCAATACCCTTAATAATATTTATGCACTTACACTCGATGATTCGCCAAAAGCTGCTGAAACCGTAAAAAAATTATCTGGAATGCTTCTTTATATGATAAATGAAGGTGCACAATCTTTTGTGCCAATAGGCAAAGAAATAAAGATGCTGCTTGATTATATAGGCCTTGAAAAAATACGATATGGAGAAAGGCTCGAGATGATAGTAGACATACATCATAGCCAGAATGATAATAGATTTATTGCTCCGTTGTTAATGATTCCATTTGTTGAAAATTGTTTTAAACATGGCGCAAGTAAAATGATAGAAACCGCGAGGATTGAATTGTTTATTGAAACAGGAAATGAATGGCTTGAATTTAAGGTCAGTAACAGTCAGCCTGCTATTCATGAAAAAGAAGATGAAAGAAAAAAAATCGGTTTAATGAATGTAAAAAAAAGATTACAGCTTCTCTACCCCGGTAAACATCAACTCGATATTCAATCTATCAAAGATCTATTTACAATCAACATGAAAATAAAATTAGAAAGGCAAAACCCTATTACAGAACAAGCTGTGTTTTCGCCATCTCTTCAACCAAAACTAACACATGTCTAATAAAAAAATAATATGCCTCGCTGTTGATGATGAGCCATTGGCATTATCAGTTTTAAAAAAATATATCGGGTCAGTAGAGTGTCTTGAACTCGCTGGAAGTTGCGCCAATGCCGTGCAGGCATTACAAATGCTGCAACAAAATCATATCGACCTTATATTTCTTGATATACAAATGCCGCAGATTATGGGTACTGATTTCATTCGAACTTTAAAAAAATCTCCCAAAGTAATTTTCACTACGGCTTATAGAAAGTATGCTATTGAAGGATTTGAACTGGATGCTGTTGATTACTTATTGAAACCTATTTCTTTTGAACGTTTCCTGAAAGCTGTAAATAAAGTTTTGCAAACGGATATCAACGCACTTGATTCTGTTTACCAGACAACCGATCTGATTTCGGAGTCATCAAATTCATGCTTATATGTAAGAGCTAACCGTAAAATGATAAAGGTACTTTTGAATGATATTCTTTACATAGAAGGATTGAGCGACTATGTAAAAATTATTACCAAAGCAAAAACGATCGTAACAAAACAACTGATTTCAGCTCTTGAAGAAACATTACCGAAAGATAATTTCATACGAATTCACCGGTCATTCATAATCGCTATCAATAAAATTGATGCTTACGATGCGGATAGTATTCAGATTGAAAACAAAGAATTACCTATCAGCAGGCTCTTCAAACAAAATGTAAACAAGCATTTGAGTATATCTTCTTTATCACTTTCAAATGGCAACAAGGGTGTAAAAAAAGAAATATGACATTTGATGAGCTTAAACCCTTTTGAAGTTTTTAGTTCACCAAAGGAATAAATGGCGACTAACTAAGAAAAAAATATTTTTGCAGGTGTTTGTCCCCAACTAGTCTTCGTTTGTAACGAGGACTAAATAACTAAATCATTAGTATCTTTCTAATATGAGTAGAGACAAATATTTAATCAGTGATAAATCAGGTTGTTATTTTGTTACATTTACAGTAATACTTAGAGACAGTCCGCGTTGCAAACGACGACTAGTTGGCGGTTTAACGATGATGCGAAAGATTTTTACTATTTAAATACAGTAATTATTTCCCCCGGTTAATAAAGATTATTCTGATATGAAATTCTTTAAAGAAGCCTATACGTTCAGTTATTTAAAAGACTTAGTCAGGAGGAAATAACTTTCGTTCACCCTTTGCCGTTATCGTCCAGCCTTGTGCGTTAGCCATACCCGGGAATCCTTTCCTGAAAATATTTTTCAAGTATTGCTGCAATCAATAACTTTAAAGTGAAAATCAAATGCACTCACGCGTATGAAAATATTTGCAGGCACTACTATTGTTGCTGTATGGTTATACAGTTTTATGCTGAGTCGAAAAGAAGCAGACCATGGCGTTATTAACGTGGCGGCACGCCAGGCATTTTTACAAAAAGTGCAAGCCTATAGAATGGGGTGCAGCCCTGATCTTAACTTTTTCAATCCCGCAGATTCTGCCAATGATATACCGCTGTTGCCGGGCTGGGGCAACTACCGCATGCCTTTAACCGTAAGCAGCGACAGCGCGAAAATTTATTTTAAGCAGGGTATTAATATGTATTATGGCTTCCATATTATTGAAGCGCTGGCTTCGTTTAGCAAGGTAACAAAATTTGACAGCGGCTCTGCCATGGGCTATTGGGGCATGGCGCTGTCTTATGGACCCAACATTAATGATTATGGCTACAGCGCATCGCCCGAGGCCCTGGTTGCCATGCACAAAGCAAAAGAACTAGGCAGCCATTGCACTGCCGTAGAAAAGGGATTAATTGCCGCCATGCAAGTGCGCTACACGGCAGATACGACGCAAACCCGCGAGCACCTGAACTAGCTATATGCAGATGAAATGAAGCAGGTGTATACTGCCTTTCATGCAAGTGCAGATGCAGCTACTTTGTATGTGGATGCGCTGATGGTGAAGCATCCCTGGGCCTTGTACAATAAAAATTATCAGCCAAAATCATGGACACCGGAAATAGTACTTACACTGGAAAGTACCCTGAAAAAATTTCCAGATCATCCCGGTGCCGCCCATTATTATATACACGCCATGGAACCATCGTCACCTTAAAGGCTTTAAAAGCCATGGGCTATGAGGATTTTGAAACGTTTGGTTTTGATAGTAAAAAAGGTACCTACTACGGCTATAAAGCCTCGGAATTCAAAAAAATACTGGAAGATTTACAAATTACCGCCTCTAGCGGTCATTATGGCTTTTCCTCTTACCTCGACAAGCCTAATGATGATCTAAATCGTTTTGTAGATCAATGTATAGTAGGGGCACTGACATTAGACATGAAATACATCACCTGGCCATGGATCGCTCCGGAACAAAGGACTATTGATAATTTCAAGTTGATGTCGGGTAAACTCAATTGTATAATCCGGTCCATGTTGACCACCGATTCCTATCATGCTGACCACCGATTCCGGTGATATTGACCACCTTTAATTTATGGCCATCCATCTTGTTTTTTCAGGATCATTCCGATGATGTTGACCACCCTGGTATTAAATACGTGGCGCGACATTCCGGCTATTGTGACCACTTAACAATAAATGGAACCTGTCATTCCGGCGATGTTGACCAGCTTCAAGGCTTAGTTCTCTGTAATCGTTTTGCTTTGCAGTTTTATCTAAACACTGCAATTGATGGCTGGAAAAACGATTATTATGAGTAAAGTAAAACAGATTGTAAGGCTTCGTGCCAATGGTGTAGCCCTGCAAACCATTGCAAAGGCAGTTGATATATCCAGAAACACAGTTAAGAAATACCTGCGGCTTATTGAAGTTAAAATGCTGGGTTATGATGAATTGTTGTTAATGGATGATACTATTTTGGATGCCTTAATGCAGGATCCAGGTTTAGTGGATGATAGTCGCTTTGCATCCTTGTCTACACTGTTTCCTTATTTTGAAAAAGAGCTTCCACGTGTTGGGGTTACCCGGTGGGTATTGTGGGGAGAGTACAGGCTACAGTATCCCGGGGGATATAGTTATTCCCAGTTCTGCGATCACTTTAAGCAATGGAAGATCAGCCGGTCTGCTACGCTGCACTTTACACACGAGCCAGGCGATAAACTCTTTATTGATTTTACTGGTAAAAAGCTCTCCTGGGTAGATCCGCAAACAGGAGAGATTACTCAAGTGGAAGTATATGTGGCTTTGCTTGGCTATAGCCAGTTAACCTATGTACAGGCAGTTGCTTCACAAAAGAAAGAAGACTTTATCTATGCGACAGAAAATGCACTTCATTTTTTTGGGGGAGTTCCCAGAGTACTGGTACCAGATAACCTGAAGAGCGCTGTACATAAGGCAGATAAATACGAAGCCACCTTGAACAATGCCTTTATGGACTTCGCTAATCATTACGGTACCACCATACTGCCTGCCCGAAGCTATAAGCCCCGGGATAAGGCCCACGTGGAGAAAGCGGTCAACATTGCTTACTCCAGGATTTTTGCGCCTTTACGCAACCAGGTATTTTATAGTCTTGCTTCACTCAATAAAGCCATCGGACAACGCTTAGTGCTACATAACGGCCAATGCTTCCAGCAGCGCCCTGAGAACCGCCAGCAACTTTTTGAACAGTCCGAGAAACACCTGCTCGCAGCCCTTCCCTCCCAGCGATATGAAATAAAATCCTTTAGGGAGGTAACGGTAATGAAGACAGGGCATATACAACTTTGCGAAGACAAACATTACTACAGTGTACCCTACCGGTTTATAGGATGTAAGGTCAAATTGATTTACTCCTGTTCGCAGGTCTCTATCTTCTGCAATAAGGAACGTATTGCCTATCATATCCGGAGTCTCAAACGTCATGGATACAGCACCATTAAAGAACACCTGTCATCAAGCCATCAGTTTGTTACAGAATGGAATCCTGAGAAGTTTACCGGCTGGGCTCAGGGAATCGATCCGCAGGTAAGGGATTACATTGCCCGGATTCTGGATACAGCCGCTTATCCTGAACAGGCTTATCGTAGTTGTGTGGGTATCCTATCCTATGAAAAGAAAGTAGGTAGGGAGCGGTTGATCAAAGCTGTTGAACGAGCCATCTTTTATGGAGCCTACAATTACACCATCATTAAAAAGATCCTGCAGGGAGGTCTGGATCAGATCTTACCTGAAGACGATATACATCCCTGTGGTCCTCTTCCTGCACATGACAATATCCGGGGTCCTCAGTCGTATCAGTAACCATCTTCATTAATCACCTAAATAAACATTACCATGAGTAGTACCATCCTCAACAAAATGTCTCACATGAAAATGCACGGCATGCAACGCATGTACCAAACCATGCTTGACAGCCATCAGCATCAAGATCTCACACACGATGAGTTTATCAATACCCTTATACAATCAGAATGGGAGGATCGTGAACATCAAAAAATAAGCCGGCACATCCGGCTGGCTAAGTTCCGCTATGGAGCCTCTATCGAAGAACTGAATTTTACAGCAAGCCGGGGCCTGGATAAAACACAGGTATTACGATTAGCTGAGGGCAGCTTTATCCAAAAAAAAGAAAATATCCTGATAACCGGCCCCACCGGTGTAGGAAAAAGTTACCTGGCTTCGGCATTAGGTCAACAAGCCTGTCAGCTTGGATACCGAACCCTTTATTTTAATACGCAGAAAGTTTTCCCTAAGTTAAAGATGATGAAAGCAGATGGATCCTACACACGTGAGATCAGTAAGATTGAAAAATATGATCTGTTGATCCTGGATGACTTTGGACTTGCGCCTTTTGATAACACTGCCAGAATGATCCTGCTGGAAATAATTGAGGACCGGCATGGGAGAAAATCAACCATCATCAGTTCCCAGTTACCTGTAGCGAAATGGTATGAAGTGATTGGCGACAGTACGGTGGCTGACGCCATACTGGATAGAATGGTCCATACAGCACATCGACTGGAATTAAAAGGAGAATCTTTAAGAAAGAAATAGAACCCATACTTTTACAAATCAGTTCTTAGAAATTATTACAGAAACTACCCTGAGGGATTAAATCAAAGGGGTGGTCAGCATCACCGGATCGGTGGTCAACATCATCGGAATATACACGGGGTGAAACTAATTCAGCAGCATTGCTTTCAAGTTCTATCGGGATAATCCGACAGCAATGGTTATAATAGTGAATGTTTCACAGCCTCCCAACAAGCACTCCCGGCCCTGATTTATTAAGCCGTGTTTGAAAGTTCAGATGGCCGGCAGCCTGCACACTCGTATGCAGAGACTTGATTGGCACCGGACCTTATAATGTACGGGTAAATAATAAGGTTGCCGTTAAATAGCGTCCATTGTTCCGTTACTTCCAACAAAAAAAGGATTTCCCACCGAGGCAGGAAAC
>JANXYS010000014.1 GCA_025355935.1 Chitinophagales bacterium
TAATATCCCCATCGGAATTGGCAAGAACCAGCCCTTCGTTACTTTTTTCAATGATTGACCGAAAACGTTTTTCACTTGCCCGCAGCTTTTCTTCAACCTCTTTTTGTTTAGTTACATTTTGCGTCACGCCGACTAACCTTATAGCTTCGCCTTCCTCATTCCTGATAGCATATCCACGATCGATAATATAGGCGAAAGTGCCATTGTTCCTGATCACCCTGCATTCTATCTCAAAATTTTCTACGTTTTTATTGTTTAGAATGTGATCAATCTTTGCGCTAACTTTTTTCTTATCTGCGGGATGAACCCTCTCCCACCAACTATCCGCAAGCTTACTGTCATCATTCTCACTTCCAAATAATCGATCCCATGCATTCTTGTTCCGATATACTTTGTTTTTCAGAAGGTCCCAATCCCAAACCATGTCGCTGGTAGCCTTTGATACCAGCTTATAACGTTCATTACTTAAAAGCAGGGATTCGGATATGCGTTTTCTTTCAATGCTATAGACAATGGTTTTTCCCAGAAGTTTTTTTTCAAGATCAGTATTTACTAAGAAATCCTGTGCACCCTTATTAATTGCTAAAAGAGCCAGACTGGTATTTTCAGCGCCTGTAAGGATAACGATGGGTATCTGGCGGCTATAGGATTGAATAGTCATAAATACCTGGATTCCGGATTCATCTGTTAAGTCAAAATCAAGAAAAATGATGTCAACGGAATCATTTTTTAGAAAGCGAAGTGTTGATTTAATGGAGTTTTGGTGTGAAACCTTTTTAACCGGTATTGTGCAATCGAGAAAAATGCGGTCCAATAATTTGTTCTCAGCTTCACGGCCATGAACTATTAACACATTTATCCCTGCAGCTGTCGACTCCATAGTCTAAATATATTCTTTTAGGTAAGAAAACAGATAAAAAATATAATCGAATTAATTGGACCTAGGCATTTTTAAAAGGCTAATCAGCGATAATTAACTAGCCGTAAAACTTTGTGCTGACTTTTCTTATTAGTAAGTTTGTTTATTAGAAATCCTGGTCTAATTGTAAAACCCGCACCATGTCGATACCAACATTGAAAAAGTTTCTTTTGATCGACGACCATATGGTAGTACGATCCGGAATAAAAATTCTCCTGTCTGAAATTTACAAGCCTTCACAAATTGATGAGGCATTTGATGGTGATAGCGCGCTTGAAAAAATAAAGGCTACAGCATATGATCTGGTGATGCTGGATATCCAAATGCCAAACACTGATACGTTTGGACTAATGGAATATTTTAAAACTAATTTTCCTGATTTAAAAGTTCTGATCTTTTCTATGAGCCCCGAAAATATTTATGCTAAAAGATTTTTAAAAGCAGGTGCACGTGGCTTTATTAATAAGGATGCTCCATTAGAAGAAATTAAAAAAGCAATTAACCAGGTACTTAAAAACAGCAGGTATATGAGTGAGGCGATGCTGGAAGATCTTGCAGAAAGTAGTGGGGGCGCTAAGGACAACAATTTATTTAATACATTATCGGCCAGAGAATTTGAAATTACTTCTTTGCTGCTCAATGGCCAAACCATTAGTCATATTGCTCATGCATTGCATTTACAGGTTTCAACTGTGGGAACTCATAAAGCAAGAATTTTTGACAAGCTTAAAGTAGGAAACCTACTGGAGCTAAAAGAGCTTGCTAACAGTTATCATCTCTAGGAAAAATACACATCGAATCTTCCCAAGCCGTGGCCCATGCAGCTAAATAAAAAGAAGATTAAAATTATAGTGATTTGTGTATCAGTGGTTTTAATAACCAATTTAAATCCTATACACAAAGTAATTGTTACTCTTACAGGCAGCAACTAATTTAAATACAGTATCAAAAACGAGGAGTGTACGTTTACTGAGGCTATACAGGGTAGGGATACTGCCATGCTGCAGCGCTGGTTCAAGACTTATCAGCAATCAACTGGCGTTACGACTATTTATCGACTTTTCTTTAAAAATCCGTTTGCCTTTTGGAGGTATCTAGAATGTATTAAAGTTGACAGGTACAAATTTATCCTATGAGTCTTGGAGAGTGATAAGAGCAAGACGCGGCGAGAATTACGGTGATTTAAGTAACTGGCAGGAGTTTTAATCCCAAGTACTCTTCGTCGATATAACTAGAAAAGCAATGTCAAACCTTGCGAACACCGGGAAGCAATTTTGAGTTATTCCACATACGGATTGAGCTTTAGGATCTTGTAAGTGGCCTCGCCAAGAATCGAACTTGGATCTGGAGCTTCGGAAACTCTTATACTATCCATTGTACTACGAGGCCAAAATATCATTTACCAAAATCCTGGATGTTAGTTCCAAAGATTTTGACCGCTATGGCCAGCAATATTACGCCAAAGAATTTTCTTACAGCCATTAAACCATTTGGGCCCAATGCTTTTTCTATCCACTTGAGCGACTGCAATACTAAAAATATAACAACCAGGTTAATTAATATCCCTATCAGGATATTACCATCGTAAAAATTTGCTTTCAAAGACATGATGGTTGTAAGTGTTCCGGAACCTGCAATTAAGGGAAACGCAATTGGCACCACACTTCCCCCAACACGGCCGCTCTGGTCAGCTTTGAAAAACTCTATACCCAATACCATTTCAAGCCCAAGTATGAAAATAACAATGCTGCCCGCTACTGCAAAAGACTTCACATCCAACCCAAGCAGCGCGAGAAATTCCTGTCCTAAAAATAAAAAAAGTATCATCAGGGCACCGGAGGCAAAAGTAGCCTGACCGCTTTTTATCTGGCCCCCCATCTTTTGTTTAAGGGTGATCAAAACGGGAGCGCTGCCTAACATATCGATAACAGCAAAGAGCGTAAACGAAACCGTTAATATTTCTTTAATTGCAATCCTTCTAAGCTCGAACATATTGCTAGTTTGAACAAAGATACTGTGCACATTGTATTTATAGCCGCTTCAAAAAAGATTCACTTTAAATTAAACGTACACCTCGCGCCTATAGTAAATGTGCCGGGAGCAGAAGGGTTATAATACCGGTTTCCGGCAGCGTTAAGATCGTTACCAAGACTGTAAGGATTATTCAACGACCATTCGTACGCTGTATAAAGATCGAAGCTTGTTGTTTGATTCACCATTACAACCTTACCTAGTTTCAAGTTTATCAAATTATACCGTTCAGAGAAAAAAGTATTTGCATCATTAAGTGGAATTGCACCCGTATAGCTAAAATTAGAATTTAAATAAAACTTGGCAGGGATTTTAAGTCCAAAGCCGCCCCCGGCAACGAAGTCAGGCGTACCCGTAAGCCGGTTGCCATCGAATTTTTTTAAACCCTGTTGGTAATTCTTAAAGTGTGCACTGGTTGCCGTTAGATTTAACCAACATATGAGGTCTTTAAAAAACCCGGTCTTTGCGTCAAGCAGATGGTACCTAAGGGCAGTTTCAAAGCCGTGTTGATTTGTTTTTCCTGCATTGATATAAAACTCTGCGCCGGAAGAATCTCTACGACTGACAATCGTATTTTTTAAACTAAATACATAGTAACTGATGTCAATCCATAGTTTATCTTTTAGAAGAAATCCCTTAAGCCCTGCTTCATAATTTATGCTGGTTTCTGCGGCGAGTGCGGTATTAAATATTCCATTACTTGCATGAATCTCATCAATTGATGGCGGTGAATACCCTTCACTTAATGCCAGGTAAAAATTGATAGTTTTTATTTTTATTGAAGCAGATATTCGTGGAATGATTTGAGCTCTAAACCCACTGCTTAATTTAGAAAAGGCGGGATTACTGATCCTATTGAAACCATAATGAAACTTATTGTAGCTTATACCCGCATCGAACGCGAATGCAGGTGAAACCTGGACGTGGGTTTGTAAAAATACATTCCCTTGTTTAGACTTAATACGATCCTGGAATTGTAGGGTGTCCTTTACGCCATAACGGTTGCCGGAAACACTTGCATTTATGAACCCATATTGAAACTCACCCCCAATGCTATGAGTGAATATTCTATTCTTAAATTGGAAAATTGTTCTTCCGCCCACGCCCTGCTCAAACTTCCTCTCGAAATTTCTGATGGCAGGGTTAGTAAAATCTGTATATGAACCGTATATACCCGTGATATTATGCCAATACTTTCCAAATTTCACATCATTACTTAAGCTTGTATAAAGAGTTTTTAAATGGAGCGACGCTTTTTGGGCAACCGAGCCTGGAAAGGCGCCGGCCGCAGGGCGGGCGCCTGCCGGATTTTTCTTCATTTCTGCTAAGGTCAACCCGCCTGGAGTTTGATAATAGAGGTCGCTGTAAAAAATATTTGCGTCCACTTTAGATGAACGGCTTGTCGCTGCAGTAAATATATAATTTGCGTTATCCCTCCGCATTCTGGATTGTTCGCGATAGCCATTTGCTTGCGCATGACTAAACGAAACTATCTGACTGGCTTTACCCTCAACCTCGTAACTAGCATTTGCCGAGTTGGCACCAAAACTACCTGAACTGATATCAACATTCAATTGCTTTTTGCGAGCGATTGCAACCGATGAATTTAATAATACAACGCCCCCGGTTCCTGCACCATACATACTACCCGATGGGCCCTTGATAACCTCGATCTTTCCAATAATAGCCGGCGACAACTCATTAAAATAAGTATTGCCACTAGCATCGGTAAAAGGGATGCCATTCCAATAAACTTTTACATTTCTTACCCCAAAAGTAGACCGCAGCAAATTACCCCGAATATTAAGTCGATAGCTGCCCGGGCTTCGCTGATCCATTTTTACCCCCGGGATGGTATTGAATGCTGAAACAAAAGATTGCGACGGAAATCGATCGAGAATGCTTTTTGAAAGAACCGATACAGAAGCAGAAACGTTATTGAGGTTTTTATTGTTCTCAAAAGCTTTAACAATTGTTTCCTCCATAAGGCTAACATCTCTTTCTAGGATAATCAATTCAAATCGTTGCGCTGTGCAGTTTTGCAACTTAGTTATAAACCCTACGCCGCTAAAGGTGAGCCAGGCATCTACCCCCGAATAATGCATAGAATATTTTCCAACCGAATCG
>JANXYS010000095.1 GCA_025355935.1 Chitinophagales bacterium
ATCCGTTTTACGCCTCGTATCAACCAGGTATTGTATCTTCCAACCATTGCTAAACCTGATCAGCTGGAAAGAGTTAACGCCGCAATGGCTAAATTTTCCTTTGTAATAGAACGAATATGGTGTCCAGACAATGGCAAGATCCCCGTCGATATTGATGCTGTTTATTAAAAGGCGTTCATCGGCATCTCCTTTACTTCCTTTACTCACAAACGAGATAAATTGGATTATCCTTTCATCTCTGACGTTTACCCGCCCTGATTTATCGTGATAGATGGTTTGCAAAATGGCGCTATCTGCGAAACACGCTTTAAGCAAAGTTGAATCAGCATTCTTCATTGCTGGGAACAAATTATTCACTGTGGTTCTTACAGAATCCATAGTTGTTTGAGAATTAGCAGGACCAATTAAAAGGAATAGCGTTAAGCCAACCAGAATAGTTTTTCTCATTCCTTTATAGTTTATGATTTGGTTAAATTCTTGCTCTATAGTGCTAAATTCGATTCAATGAAAAAATTACGTTTCCTCTGCATCGCGTGTATGTTTATAACTCTACTGTATAGTTGCAGCAAGAAAACAGTCCCCGAGAAAGAAACTACCGCGGTAGCACCTCCGCCAAAGCTTGTAATCAAAAAAATAAAAACGCCGGTTCCTTCAGTAATCGTTGTAAACGATGCTAAAGCCAGTAAGACCTTCGACGGGAAAATGTACTATGACCTGGAAGGACATCGCTACTGGCGAAATAACCGCGATGGAAAGTACTACAAATACAGCAAAGCAATGCAGAATAACCCGGATTTTAAGGCTCCGTAATAGCAGATGAAACCTCCTAACTAAAGGTACTAACAGCTTAGTAACCTAATATCTTAAGCATACTCTGGGAGGTTTGTTCTTTGGCATAAGTCCATTCAATGAGCTTGCCGTTTTTATCTCTTTCGATGATGATATGTTTTGGGGAAGGTATAAGACAATGCTTGATTCCCCCATAACCGCTAATCTGATCCTGATATGCCCCGGTATGAAAGAAACCAACGTACAACGGTTCCTTGTTGCTTTCCAGCTCGTCCTTGTTTGTTGTTTTTACTTTTGGAAGAAACACCTCATTAATATGTTCTTCAGAATCGTAATAATCATGACCATCACAGGTTATGCCACCAAGAACCACACGTTGGTACTCATTCTCCCATTTGTTAATGGGCAACATTAAAAATTTTTCGCCAATACCCCAGGTATCAGGCAACGTTGTAATAAAAGATGAATCTATCATATACCATGTTTCGCGATCATTCTGTACTTTTTCGCCTATGACACTATAAATGTGAGCCATACTTTCTCCTACAGTAAAACTTCCAAACTCCGTAAAGATGTTTGGCATCTGTACTTTTGCTTTTTTACACGCAGCCTTTATATTACCAACAATTTCATTAATCATGAACTGGTAATCGTAGTCAAAGCCGAGTGAATGTTTAATAGGAAAGCCGCCACCGATATTTATAGAATCAAGCTCCGGACAAATCTTTTTTAACTGGCAATAAAGGTTTACACTTTTTTGTAATTCACTCCAATAATAAATATCGTCTTTGATGCCTTTATTCAGAAAAATATGGAGCATTTTTAATTGAAACTTATCTTCATAGCCTTCAATTTCATCTACGTAAAATTCTAATACATCTTTGGCTTTGATTCCTAGCCTGGAGGTATAAAAGGGAAAAGATGGTTCTTCTTCTGCGGCGATACGGATACCCAGTTTAAAGGGTTCACCAGTGCGGATATTCCGTTTGTACATACTTAGCTCTTCCTTGTTATCAAGCACGGGAATAACATTTTTGAACCCGGAGTTAATGAGGCGGGCAATACGCGAAGTGTAATTCTTTTGTTTAAATCCATTACACACTATGTGAATATCCTTTGTAATTTTCCTTCTCTTGTATAAAGCATTGATAATATCTATATCATATGCATAAGATGTTTCCAGGTGTATATTATGCTTTAAAGCCTCTTCTACTATAAAACTAAAATGCGAACTTTTTGTACAGTAACAATAATTGTATTCTGCTTCATACTTATGCTTTTTAAAGGCAACCTCGAACATCTTTTTAGCCTTATTAATCTGCATGCCGATCTTCGGCAGAAAACTCACTTTTAGTGGAGTACCGTGCTTGTCAATTAAAGCTTTTACGTCCACATCGTTCCATTGCAGGTAGTTGTTCTCAAGCTTAATGCCTTCCTGCGGAAAATCAAATGTCTGCTGTACCAGACTGTCGTAAGAATTATTCATGTTTTAAGAAACGGCTGTTTGATGATTTTCATTAAATTTCAATGGGTAAAGATATTATATAGCATTGGAAATGCGCATAAAAAAAGGCCATCCGCTCTAAGGTGGATGGCCGTAAATATCGTAATGGGCAATTACTTAACTGAATTCACCAAAATTTTGAAAGCTTCCGGTTCGTTCATGGCAAGATCTGCCAGCACCTTACGGTTTAAATCAATACTTTTTTCATTCAACTTGTGAATAAACTCGCTATAGGTAATACCTTCTGCTCTAACGGCGGCGTTGATACGCGCAATCCATAAAGTGCGGTATTCTCTTTTCTTTAATTTGCGTCCAACATAACTATATGTCAAACCTTTCTCCATTACGTTTTTAGCAACGGTATAAACATTCTTACGCTTACCATAATAACCTTTGGCAGCTTTTAAAATTCTTTTGCGTCTGGCCCGACTGGCTACTGCATTTACTGAACGTGGCATATTCTAATTTTTTTAAAGTTAATGTGACTCTTCTCCTTTGAAGAGAGGGTGAGGAAATTTATTTCAATCCTAATAAACGTCTAACAAAATGCATGTTGCTGTCAGCAACTACACCATCTTTACGCATAGCACGCTTGCGCTTGGTTGATTTCTTTGTTAAGATGTGACGTTTAAAAGCTTTTTGAAAAGTAATTTTACCTGTCCCGGTAACTTTAAAGCGCTTTTTTGCGCTGCTGTTGGTTTTTACCTTTGGCATTATATAACTTATTTTTAGTTACTCCCTGCTGGCGCTCCTGTACGAACAGGAAACTTTTAGAGCCGTGTGGGAAATGATCCGAAACAAATCTTCATTTCGGGTCGCAAAAGTACATAAACATTCTTATTTAAAAAATAGAAATAAACACTTTACAGGGCCAGGGTTAACGTTCGCAGAATGCACTTCGGAAACCCCGGATAAGCTATCAATTTGCACGCAGCCTCTTCAGTATCAGTTCTTTTTAACCGTAATTTTCGACTTCGGCAACATAATCGGTGACTTTACGCCGGTATACAATGCTGAATTAACTTTATCCGGGTTTCCTCTGTAAGTCCAGGTGATATTACTTATATATTTATTGAAAACGGCGTCGAGGTCTTTTACGGTGATATTTTTAAGATCATCATTTATTGTCAAAGCTCGCTTCCAGTTGTTATGTAGCACCTCATTGGCAACAAGTGATCCGGCTTGTGCATCGTTGGTTTCCTGGCGATAAAAAAAGCCGGTCAGATACGTCGTTTTCATATCCTTTAACTCATCTTGTGTAAATCCTTCCTTTTTAATTTTATTGATTAGTGCCTGTGCTACACTTATATATTTATCCGGCTCAGTGGTAGACACATAGAGATTAGCGCTGGGAAAAGCGCCACCATCGAACCAGGTGGCTGGTGCATACGACAAACCGTTCTTCGAACGTACGTCTAAAAAATGACGGTCATAAAATATCCGCATTGCCAGGTTAAAGGCATTAAACTCTGGCGTACCCGGTGCAGGCGCACTCGTTATCCCCTGAATATAGTTTGTAGCGAGATCACTTTTTTCGGTTGTAAATGTACTCTTTACGGGCCTGTACACTTCTTTTTTCAAAGTGAAGGGCGTTCCTTGCGGGATACCACTGAGTAAGGACATTAGCATTTTTGTTAACGCCTCCTTTTCAATTTCTGCTACCACTACTACTACCATGCGTGATTTTGTAAGTATTGATTCATAGTAAGCCTTTGTAGTCTCGGCTGAAAGTTTCGAAACAGTCTCCTCGGTACCTTCCGGGGTTTTCGCATAGTCTTTGCCTTTGAATGCCGTCTGTTTGGCAAGTTTGGAAATGGCATAATCGGGCTGTGATGCCTGAGATTTTAAATTGTTGATGGCATCCTGCTTGATGCGGCT
>JANXYS010000098.1 GCA_025355935.1 Chitinophagales bacterium
TACTAAGTGAGCAATAGGAAATGCGAAATTAGCAATGGGCGTATGCAACGGGCAATGGGTAATGGGCAATGGGTAATGGGCAATGGGTAATTAGCAATGGGCAATGGGCAATGGGCAATGGCAATGGGTAATGGGCAAAGGGCAATGGGCAATTGGCAATAAGCAATAAGCATTTGGCAAATGTGCAAACTACGGAGCTGTGATGTATGTTGATATGCCCCCGCTACGATAGCTCACGCAAATAAATAAAAGAAGACGAAAAGTAACCGAAGTAATAATTATGATACTGCCCGACATATTAGCATAGGGATTGGTCCCGCGAGATCACGAAGTGAACTTAATTCGTGTAATTTGTTTTATTCGTCTTCAAATTCGTGCCACAACAAAATTCGCGACGCTGCGATTTGTGTCTGACCCAGCAGAACCTAATTCGTGCAATTCGTCCTTAAAATTCGTGTTTCCCTTTTCTTCTTTCATCGTGCATCTTCGTGACTTTAAGTAAAGTTTTTTTTTAACACGAATTACACCAATTCCACTAATTCGCAGTTCAATGCACAGAAGAGCAATTAAAAAGGGCCACAGTAATTACACGAATTCTTCCCTCCTGAACGGAGAGATGATCCGCGATCCGCGGATGGGCATTGATGCGGTTTTGAGCAGGCGATGACTGTAAAGGGCGTTCGTCTGAACTTTAATGTGACCTATGTAAATAATAGCATTGATTCTCATTAGACAATCTTCCGATCTTAAATTCTCAGTTTGAAATTGGAAACTCTTAACCTACTCCTGCAGTCAAGATCATCCTAAGCGTCGCTCCCGCGAGATCACGAAGTGAACCCCTTCGTGTAATTTGCTTTATTCGTCTTTCAATTCGTGTTAAAATAAAATTCGCGTTCACGCAATTTGTGTTTGATTCAGCAGAATCTAATTCGTGTCATTCGTGCTTCAAAATTTCGCATTTTAATAAAACATCTCTTTGCCAACATACCAATTATTGGTACTTTTACCAAAACATTCCCTATGGCACGCAATACATCTGTACTTCTGGGCGAGCACTTTGAAAAATATATTTCAGGCAAGGTTTCCTCCGGAAAATATAATTCAGTCAGTGAGGTTATCAGAACAGCTTTGCGCCTCCTTGAAAGGGAGGAGCAGACGATAAAAGAGCTTAATACCGCTCTTTCCAGGGGCGAAAGAAGTGGCATGGTAAAAGACTTTGATCCTAAGGCGAATTTGAAAAAGCTGCATACAAAATTTCTATGAAATCAGGTGCCTTTGTGATCAGTAAGAAGGCAGTCGCGGACCTTGAAGAAATTTGGCGCTATACCGCAGAAACCTGGTCGACCCTGCAGGCAGATCGTTATTACAACTTAATTTTTGATGAAATTTACTTCATTTGTCAGAACCCGGCAGCCGGAAAACAGATGGATCATATTCGAAAGGGATACCGCGCCGCAAAAGTAAAATCTCACCTGATTTTTTACAAGGTTGTAAATGAATCTACACATGTCATCAGGATATTGCATGAAAGAATGGATATTGAAAACCGGCTTTAATGTTTTTGGAACGAAAAACTCATACACTTTTTTTTCAACCTCTCTCTACTCCGTGATCATAACGGGCAGGAAACTCGAAACCTACTCCTGCAACGAACATCAGACTAAGCGTTGGTCCCAGGAATTCACGAAGTGAACTCATTCGTGTAATTTGACCAATTCTTTTTTAATTCGTGTCCAAATATTTACTTTTCCCAACCCACTTCTGCGATCTGTACATTCGAGCGAACTACTGTCGATGGCTATAATGTAAAGTCATAGTATTGCCCATGCGGTGTGAGCTAAGGGCGGAAAATTATCAGGAAATTTCAATTACTGTCTGTTCATTCTTCGGTGAAAGCATTTCAAATATTTTAGGAATAAGAAGCCTTAATGTTTCTCTTCGATTATCCTAAGCGCAAAGAACGATAATTGTGAAGGGCAACCCTTAAAGATTCTGTTGAAATCATAAGTTGCGGTCAGGTGTCACGAATAACTCAAACCTTGCCTCTATTATGAGGGTAATGAGTTCGCCGTTTTTCTTTCCTAATCATCCTTGATCCCGTACTGTCGAAACTTCGTGCTCCGGACCGAAATCGTTCTGAAGCTTACGGGGTAAGCTCTCATCAAGCAAAATTTTCATGCAACATTTTAGTCATCGCCTGCTCAAAATCGTTCCAATGCCCATCCGC
>JANXYS010000113.1 GCA_025355935.1 Chitinophagales bacterium
TGTTAGGAAGGCACAGTAGATATAAAGTATCTTCCGCGACTTTCCTTTTTACATAATTATATTGGCGGCCATTCAGTTCAATTGACCCATCTATTCTCTCAAATTGATTCGATGAATTGTAATATGGGAGGTCAATTGGAATTTTAATCTCTTGCAAATCATCCTCATTAAAGTCTTGCCCGTCAATTCGGGCCACTAACTGGTCGTTTGCTTTCGAAATATGGTATTGATAAAACCATGAATAACCAGCAAGGTTAAAAAGGTAAATGGCAAGAAGCGTTATGGTGAATATCCTTTTCAATTGCGTTAGGTGGTTCATCTAAAGGTAAACAAATTTATTTTGTTTCAAAATTATGTAATAGCTTCTTGGAAATCTGCCACATGATGGGTATTTTTCTTAATATTAAAATTTCACATTATGATTATTACCAGAAACTGGCTTTCTCAAATTGGGGGAATATGGCTGCTATTATTATCTGTAAACACCGTTAACGCCCAGAAAAATTGGGCATCATGGTCACATACCATTAGCACAAAGGGGTACGAAGGAAAAAAATTCAGGGTGGTGGCCGACGTAAGGGCAGAGCCCTCTGACGATAGTGCTGCAGCCCGGATATGGGCACGGGTAGATAAGTCGTCAGGGTATGGATTTTTTAATAATATGGAAAAATCACCGATACGCAGTAAAGCTTGGCAAACGTATGCAATTGAAGGTAACATCGACTCGGCGGCAACGAAGCTTGTCGTCGGCGCGTTAGTTATGCTGAACGGCAAATTTTATTATGACAATTTTAAAGTTGAAATGCAGAACGGGATGAAGACCTGGAAAACTGTTTATACCTCTGACTTTGAAAAGGATATGAGTGGATGGGACAGCGGAATTGATGGGGGAGAATCTATGAATGGAAAAAATAAAGCGTTCCATGCCTCGGTCGTTCCTGATAATTTGCGCAAAACAAATGCCCTGCTGATTGACGGTGTAGATGTTCCAAATTATGGCGATAATAAAAAGGCAGGGAAGTTTGCAGATGTTAACGGCATCAAGTTATACTATGAAGTTTATGGAGATGGGCCGGCACTTGTGGTGCTCCACGGTAACGGAGGCTCAATATCAAATGCTGCTACACATTACCCCGAATTAATAAAAAAGTATAAAGTTATAGCCATTGACAGCCGCGCGCAAGGCCGATCGACTGACACGGATAAACCACTTACGTATGACCAGATGGCTTCTGATATTAATGAACTGCTTAACCAATTACATGTAGACTCCGCCTTTATCTGGGGCCAGAGCGACGGCGCGATCCTCTGCCTTGAACTTGCGATGGACTACCCTAAAAAAGTAAAACGAGTATTGGCCTATGCGCCCAACATCCAACCAGATAGTTCCGCTATATTTGGCTGGGCGGTTACTGCCGTCAACCGTGTTATTAAAAATTCAACCGATAAAAGAGAAGTCAAACTTTACGAGATGATGCGCGACTATCCAAATGTGCCCTTCGAAAAATTACATAGGATCACCGCTCCATGTTTAATAATGGGTGGAGACCGGGATGTAATAAGGCCTGAGCATCTGGTGAAAATGTTTCAGAACATTCCAAATTCTCAATTATGCATTCTTCCTGGTTCTACTCACGGTGGCGCATGGGAGAAGCAAGACATGTTCCTCACCATTCTGAATAATTTTTTCATGAAACCCTTCTCGATGCCAACAACAGAAGATTGGTTTAAAGAATAACGATGGAAATGTGCGCCGGTTTGAGTAAACAGGTGATTGGAAGTTTAGCCCTTTGCTTTAGAAACTTTGTGCGAGTTCTCCTTTACCCTAAATGCAACAACCTCTTTAATAAGGGCATAGGGCAACGGATCCGAAAGAGGAAATTGTACGGAACCTTTTGCAAACCTATAGGATAAATATTCTTTTTGAAAAGTTTTAATTCCATTTGCACCGGGATAAAACCCTATATGATTTTTGTAGGCGGCATAATGTACAAGATTCCCGTTTAGGGTAACTGTAGGAATTCCATAAGTTATTCTTTCACCTGCTCCCGGTACACAACTAAGGATAATTTCACGTAGCTCTTGCAACAATTTCTTGCGTGCTTAGGAAAAGTATTAAAATAAATTTCTATTTCGGGAGGGATTTTGGTCTTCATATTACACAGTTAATTGTTTAAGCATACAGACACTATTTTCGACATTTTCATACTGACCGAAATTTGGAATAATACCGTACCCACACTTCTGATAAAGCCGAATTGCCTCGGGCTGTTTCTTGCCGGTTTCCAGAAGGCATTTTTCGTAACCTAAGTCTTTAGCCCAGTTTTCCAATCCATCTAAAATTTTAGCGCCAATACCAAGACCTCTTTGTGAAGCGACCACAAACATTCTTTTAATCTCCACTTCTGAATCGCCGTATTTTTTGAAGGCGCCGCACCCGATTTTTTCGCCATTTGCGTAACACAATACTACATGGCGAATATCTAAAGTTTTGTTGAATTGTGCGTAAAAGGCATGTTCTTCCCCATCCCGTACTGCAAGGTCTTCGTCAAGCAATTTAACTAGCTCCTGGAAGTCAGGATTTTCGGAATTCGTTCTGATAAGTGTAAGCATTAAAAAGAAAATTCGAGTTAATTTAAAACAAGTTTTGCGAAAAACTAATGCAGGCTGATTACGCGGGTGATCTTCCATCCGGATTTCTGTTGTTTCCAAATAATCACAAAGCGACCAGGATGCGGTACTGCATTAGGTTCTTCCTTGTTATGGAATAGATGATACCCGATTTCAATTGCGCCAAAATTCCTGATCGGATATACCTCTACGCTTCCTTTGACTAGTTCGCGGGTTACTTTGCCACAAATGTTTTTCTTAGTTGCATTTACCAAATCTTCTTTCGAGGTTGACATGCCTGCCTTATCGTGGTAAAATTCAAGGCTGTCAGAATAATAACTTGCGTACAATGCGAGATGTTCGGAGCAAGTGTTATATGCCTGGAAGAACAAACTATCCTGCCTGATGATGGTGTCGTAAAGTCTCTGATCGTCCGGCTGATAAACTGGAACGCTACCAATTGTTTGGCCCATAAGCTTAACGTTAATAAACGTAAAGCTTAAAATATATATTAGTAAGAGAGCTTTTTTTCTGGCGTTCATAAGCATGAATTTTTAATTGCAACTAAATTACAAAAGATTTAGACTTTGCAAACCCCGCAGTTTTGTAAACGGCAATATAACAGGACAGACCAATGGAGATTACAAAAAATATTTCTTCGTAAAAACTTAACCCAGAAACTGGAAGCGCTCAAGATGAAAATTAATACTGCGTGGGTTTATCTTTTCTTTACAAAATTCTTTTTCATGCAAGTTACTGACCAAGCTATTCGATCCGGATTCCACAAATAAAAAACTCACTACAACCGGTATTGAAGCCGCGCTGTAATGAGCATTATTAATATTCATTTATTTTTTACCGCCACGCAACATTGCAACCAGCAGCAGAATAAAAATGGCACCACCTACTACCCAAACCCATGGCTGCTGATACCAGGTGTCATTGTGCTTATTCACGTCAATGTTTACATCAAGGCCTTTCTCTTGTGCGAAAACAAGCGTGGACATAAAACTGCCCAGGATGAAAAGTGAAATTTTGCTGATTAGTGCCTTCATTGTTTATATTTTAAGGTAAATAATACATACGTATTTTTAAAATTTGTGCCAGTTTCAAATATATATGAATCTTGAAACTTCTACAAAATATTCTGAGGATTTCTTACTCGCAAAATTCAAATGCTTTTTACAAATATTATAAAAGTATAGCAGATTATAAGTTTATATCATCCAGGTATTCATCAGTGAAGTGTCGTTTAATGGGCGAGCTAGAGAACTTCTGTTCATTATAAACTATTGACTTGCCCTTCGGAATACTAAGTGATTGCCAATTATTGCCACTCAGCATCTTCCCCATGAATACAATCTGGCCAACATGATAAGAGTAATGTGCTAGTTGCCTGCTGATAGCTTCGAGTAATGTATGACCCTGGCTCCTGATAAAAATTACGGTTTCCAGATCCGCTGTCGAAAAATCTTTTAATGCGTTGAATAAATAAGTCCAGCCTTCTTCCCATAACAACCTCGTTTGTTCGAAAGATAATACATCATTTATGAATTCTCCATCCCTGTCTCGGCCTGGCTTTTCCCCATCAGAAACTAAACATTCAGTCCATCGGGATTTCATATTTCCATGTAAATGTTTTACAATAATAACGATACTGTTACTTTCTGAATGGGGTTGATAGTTTAGTTGATCTGCGTTTAATTGTGTAAAAGTTTGATCGCCGAGAAATTTATAGTATTCGAATAGCTTAATAAATGATGTGAGTTGATCGGTAACCATGATAAAATTAGTTTTAATCTGTAAAATTTGAATGCAATTGTGGGTCTCTTGAATAGTTTAGAAATAAATTCAAATGGATTGTTTAATCTAATCTATCAGCAGTTCTCTCCAAAATCTGGCAAAAAAAATGCTCCCAATTGGGAGCATTAAAGTATCAATAATTTAATTAAAATTGAATTGAAGTAACCGCTCCTTTTCCATCAGCCTTCAAGACCTGGAGTTTATAGTTACCTCTTGAAATATTTTTAGCATTTATAGTTTCCACCAGGGTATTTTCATTATGCTTGAGGGTTGTCAGGAATAGTACTTGTCCATTATTATTAATAATTCGGACACTATAAACTCCACTAGCAAAGGAATTCATCTTTAAGTGAATAACGCCACCCTGAATAGGGTTCGGGAATACTGTGATAGGTGCTGCGTCTTTTGAAAGTTTTACTTTTACAATTGCGCTATATTCTATTAGCCCATTATCACTAGTACTTTTTACCCGGTAAAAATGATCTCCTGCTGCAGGACTGAAATCGGGTAAAGAATAGATTGCAGAGGAACCATAATTGTTCGTAGGCGTTTTTGAGCCGGCAAGCCTAAAATTAATTCCGTCAGATGAGGTCTCTACTTTATAATCCCGAATGCTGGTTTCATTCTCCACTTTCCATTCAATCATAATATCCTGACCCTGAGGATAGGCCCTGATACCGGTAAAAGTAACGGGCACAATAGTTATTGAGTACACAAAGAAAGGAGTTGCCTGAGTTTCATTATAGTAAGCGATAGCAGCCCCCGAACCTGTGCTTATCATAGACGTATACTGCCCGGTGATCCCGGCCGCATCCGGAGTAACAAAACTTCCCCATGCAGCTCCGTTAATATCACCCGACCTGATGTATCGAAGATCTCCCGTAGCGTTTGCGTAATATGAAATGGCTGGGTTACCATTAATAATTTGCAATGAAGTATAAAATCCTGCATCATTGGCACCATCGAGTACTAACGGTATGCTCCAGGCTGCCCCGTTCGCATCTAACGAGCGTACGAAGAGAAGGGCTCCGGTGGTTACATTATGATATGATATTGCCGGGAAACCATTGACAGATTGAAGGGATGTGTAAGATCCTGTGTTTGTCGCATTATCAACGATAATAGGGGTACTCCAAATTGATCCGCTGGCGTCGGTTGCGCGAATATATTTCAGGAAGCCACTGGTTTGGTCATAATATGAAATCGCTGGATTGCCATTGATAATCTGTAACGAGGAATATAACCCAACGTCGTTAAGGCCCGCATCCAAAGTAATTGGCGTCCCCCAAGACGCGCCTGAAATATCATTTGCCCTAACGTATTTGAGATCACCATTCGTTTGGTCATAGTAGGCAATCGCTGGATTTCCGTTTACAATTTTTAAAGATGTGAATAAGCCAACAATATTTGCAGATATATCAATAGACACCGGGGTGCCCCATGCGGTTCCGGATATATCCGATGCGCGAACATATTTTAAATCTCCGTTTGTTTCATCATAATATGAGATCGCCGGATTGCCATTAACAATCTGCATGGAAGTGTATTGCCCTACAAGGCCGGCCGCATCTATTGTAATGGCAGGGCTCCAGGCAGTTCCCGTAGTATTTGTTGCTCTGGCAAATTTCAGATCATTGTTTGAAGCATCCCAGAAAGAAACGGCCGGATTAGCATTTACAATCTGCAGCGATGTAAACCTACCTACGTCTCCCACAACATCAAGGGAAATTGACGGGTTATAAGCGGTTCCCGTAGCATTTGAGCTCCTAATATATTTCAGATCTCCGTTTGTCTGATCCCAATACGAGATCGCCGGGTTTCCGTTAATTATTGACAGAGAACTATTCATTCCAACGTCTGAGGTGGTTTCTACAGAAATCGGTGCACCCCAGGCAGTACCTGCAACGTTCGTTGCGCGAACAAATTTTAGGTCGCCGCTGGTAGAATTATAGTAAGAAATAGCAGGATTTCCGCTCACTATATTAAGCGAGGTTGAAAAGCCAGAGGTCGGTGTGCTATCAAGTGTAAGCGGCGCATTCCAGGTACTGCCAGAAGCATCAACGGCGCTGATATATTGTAAACTGCCAGTGGTGGAATTAAAAAATGAGATTGCCGGATTACCGTTGACTACTAAAAGAGAAGTAAAAGCGCCTACGTCCTCAATTGCGCCCGCGAGTACTTGTGGCAGGCCCCAGGCTGTACCGGAAGCATCTGTAGCGCGAATAAAATTTAAATCCCCGTTTTGTGAATCATAATACGATATTGCCGGATTACCATTAACGATTTGTAATGAAGTGAAAAGACCAGAAAATCCTTTTGTGTCAAGGCTTTGTGGTAATCCCCATGAGCTGCCGTTCACATCCGTAGCCCGGATAAATTTTAAAAATCCATTTCCGGCGTCGTAATAAGAAATAGCCGGAAAACCATTAACTATCTGCAAAGAAGTATATTGACCATTGTTGCCACCTAAGTCAAGGCTTACAGGCGTACCCCAGGAAGTGCCTGCGGCGTCATTAGCCCGCACAAATTTTAGAGTTCCATTTGTAACATCGTAGTAAGAAATGGCAGGGTTGCCATTCACAAGTTTCATCGAAACATATTGGCCAACATCCCCAACAGAATCGATAGTAAGCGTCTTGGCGAATGATGTTCCGTTTGCGTCAGTAGCCCTTACATACATAAGATCATGACGGGTGTCATTATAATAAGCTATTGCGGGATTCCCACTTACGGTAAGCAGACTGGAGTATTGCCCGATTATACCGCCAGTTCCACTGTTGGGATCGACAACCTGCACAGGTGCCGCAAAGGTTTGGGCTGAAGCACCACCACAAAATAAAGTGAGAGTTACAACTAATAAGAAAGTAATATATTTCAATGAAACACGTGCAGATGAGGACTCTCCGGTTGAATAATTAGTAAAGTTTGTTTTCATGTAGAGTTTTAGGTGCAATGGTTAGGTGAAAGCAATAATGTGTCAAGATGCAGCATATGCACAAATTTTCTGCCATAGTCTGTTTTAGCAGGGCAAAGGCGAAAATAAACATTGATTTGCATCAAAAGAGACATATTCCATCGAACAGATGTAGATTTTCCTATAATCGCTGACAAGCTCAACGACAAGAATAAGAAATCAGAAGTTATCGAGAGAGGTTAATAGTTGAAAACTTACGCATTTGTTAGGTCGATAGTAACTCTTAAAATAAAGTTATTTCTTTATCATAATGGATTGACCCACGAGTTTCCACTCTCCTTTTATCTTTTCAAGGATGCGGAACTCTGAAGAATAAGTCTTGAACCCGTCCGGTGAAATAGACTCTTCATCGTGACTTACCCACGCATTTTTACCCGACACACTTATCTTATAGTTACTATTTGATGAAGTCCCTCCTTTTCCCATAGAGTTGGGAGAGGGATTAATCATTGAAGAAACAGGAACATCAAAAACTTTTCCATCGCCAGTGGAAACCAATATTCTTGAATAAGGTTGTAAAAACCAACATGCGGCGTGTGCTTTCACATCCCCAGACCGCCAACTTGCAGATTCTTTTTCAAGTACTTTTTTAATAGCGTCCTCGGCCGATGTTTTCTGTGAATAACTGTTGGTAACAGAGATTGCGAAAAGTGCGAGTAATAGTGTTCTTTTCATTGTTCAAGCTTTACTGTAAAGTGAATTTTTTCAAATGCTAAAGTGAAAATACAAAATGGTGCTGGAATTTACCCGCTTCTGACTTAACGTTACGTTACAGGATTCATTTGTTTAAATGCGGCGTTTAACTCTGCGGACCCAATCGAGGACATGTGTTCACTAAACCCAAATGTAAGTTCCTTTCTATTTTCTTTCAATTGTTTAAATACGGCATCAATAAAATCACTTACAGCAGGTGCGAAATCATGTAAACCTTTTCCGCCAAGATCAGTATTAAGAGCCGGCGGAATAATTTCAATGACTTCGATGTTTTTGTGTCGCAATAAATGCCTTAAAGAAAGCGTAAATGAGTGGAAGAAAGCTTTTGTTGCAGAATATACCGGGACGGTTGCAAGAGGACTGAACGACAACCCTGAAGTGACATTCATAATAGTAGCAAGTGCAGGAAGCTTTAAAAACAGTGATGAAAGTTGTAGTGGTGCAATAATGTTTACTTCTACTTCGCGCTGAGCCTTTGAAAAAAAATCGTCATCGGAAATGTCCATCCAGTTTTGTATCCCCGCATTATTAATTAAAACAGTAAGATCCGGATGATCTTCGGAAATCCATTTAAACAAATCTATCCTTTCGGCTTCACTTGTCAAGTCACATCTCCTGGTAATGAGGGCTGGGTTTTTTAATACAGCTTCGTGTAATCGTTCTTCGCTGCGACCACATATTATCACCTCATTATTCTCCTGTAAAAATCTTAGAGCCAGTCCTAGGCCGATACCGCTCGCACCGCCGGTTATTAGAATTTTATTCTCAGACAATTTCATGGCGCCTTTCGTTTTAAACAAAGCTATTTAAAACGCTGTTGAAAAAATCAAATTTCGCGGATTATTAAGCAAGTCTATGTTACTTATACATTAAATAAAAGAAAGTTTTATGGCAATGTTTATTGCAGGTTCTTTCCGACAGTGAAATGTAGCTCGATAACTTGCCATACGATGGGTCCGCTTTCTCTAATTTACGATTCACATACCGGTGATGTAAAAACAATTCCGTGACCAGGCATCATTCGCTTTTCGCAAACCGACCAGGCCGAAGATTTAATAAAGTTTATGCTTTTCCCTCGTAACACATTTTAAAGATTATAAGCCGACAAAAGACTCATTTATCAGCACACTATTTGTCCCATGTCATAGGAGGTAAAATATACAGTAAATCATCCCTAAGTTAAAGGCGGAATGGCACAGTATGGCACCCAAAATGGATCCTGAGTACTTTTTAAATAGAAAAAATAATATGCTCACCAAAAACATGCCCGACACCCATAGGAGCGTAGCGAAGGGCAGGAATTGCCATCGGTAATTAATGAATACTAGTCCGAAGTGTGAGATATGAACGATTGCGAACGCTGCGCTGTCAACAAGAGATGCGCGTTTATCCCCCATTGATTTCGCGAAAGATGAATGAACAATACCTCTAAAAAATAATTCTTCACCGATTGGGCTGAAGGTCATGCCCGTCAATGCCATTATAGTAAATAGAATCATTCTGTCATTCGCTTTGATTCCCGCAGGGATATTATAAGACTTTGCGATGTACATGTACCAATTACTAAATGAATTTCCATACAGGATGTTTCCTAAGAAGTACAATAAGAAACTTACAAGAATTCCCGAGAGGACTGCGACGAGAAGCACCCGGTAATTTTCGGGTCTGGTAATTCCTATTTTAGTTCTTCCATACCGGCTAAGGAATACGTATGGAGCAAGCGCGGAAAGCAACATAATGAGGCCGATAAATCCATAGCTTCCCGTCTTATTTGCGTGGAGAACTAATATAAACCGTGGGATACATATCGCAAGTAAAAGGGCTAGACCAAATTTCCAATTAAAATCAAAAAACTTTTGCCAAAAAGGTCTGAGTTCGTGTTCCGATGCCATTAAAAAAGTAATGTTTTTATGAGGGAGTTTTGAAAGTATTTTTCGTGCTTGCTGTCAATCTCTTAGTTTTATTAGGAGCTTGCTCACCACTGCTATAAAGAAACGCTTATTTTAGCGTTACGACAAAAAAGAAGTTTTTTTCATGACTGCTCTGTGCGTATTATTTTGCGGAAGTTAATGTTTGCCTGACGGAAATAATATGTCGCGTAATTAATCGCTTTTTATAAACATTTATA
>JANXYS010000071.1 GCA_025355935.1 Chitinophagales bacterium
ACCAATGCCGTTTTACCAATGCCGGCTTCGCCACTTATAAACACGCAATGCCCTTCTCCATCTGAAATATCTTCAAAATGTTGTTGCAGCGATGCCATGAATCCATCTCTTTCAATCAGCGCCATAATTTATAAAATAGGGATGCTATAAAATTAAAATAGGGAGAACCTCTTACAATCTACAGTTCGTTATAATCGTGCTTTGTATTTGAAATAAAGTAATCAAATAAAATTAAACTATTCATTATGAAAATTATCCAATCGTAGTCCCTTTTTATCTCTGCAGGCAGTATTTTCTTTCACGTTCCTGGGTAAACAAAAAAAATTGATAGGTCGACGCAATAGGCAAACCCAAAAAACTTTCTATAACCTAAAAAATAAATAAGATGAAAACAATTACAAACCGAGTTCTACTCTTTACAATTATGCTCTTTGCAGGTTTTGCTTCAATAGCGCAAACAACACCTGAAAAATTAAATGTAAAATCTAACAACGCACCAAAAATGAAAACTTACCTTATTGAAAGGGACATACCTAATGCAGGTAAATTAACTCCAGAGGACTTAAAGGCAATTTCGCAAAAATCCTGTCAAGTATTAAAAGATATGGGGCCACAAATTCAATGGCAACAGAGTTATGTAACCGGAGATAAAATATTTTGCATTTACAAGGCCGAAAACGAAGGACTAATAAGGGAACATGCTAAAAAAGGTGGGTTTCCTGCCAATTCTATTGTTGAAATTTCATCGGTAATCAGTCCGGCTACTGCAAATTAATTATCACTTATAGCCGCACTTTCTGATCCCGTTTCTGTAGGCTGATCTAATTTTTTCAATCTAAAAAAAACAAAAATGAAAAATTTATCCAACAACGGTTCGCGCTGCAACGGGAAATCTTTTCCACTGCATCAAACACTGTCTGGTTTCATTAACAAAGCTGCATTACCTTTTTGTTTACTGATGTTAATTGGTTTGTTATTTGGGTGTCAAAAAGAGAGTACGGATACCCCGGTAGACGAACTTCAAAGCGCAAGTAACCTTGCTAAAGGTACAAGTAGCCTGGCTGCCAAACCTGAAGGCAATGTTGTTAATGATTACACCGACCTTTCAGAGGAAACATTGTGGGAGTTACAGCAGGCCCGCGCTGCTACGGCCAGGTATAAAAAAATTGAAAACGCAATAAAAGATGGCTATGCAGATATTGCGGTGGACGTAGAGGGGATGGGACATCATTTCATGAAAACATCGATCGTAGATGGAATAGTTGACATTAGGGAACCGGAAATATTGGTGTATAATAAAAATATTGATGGTGCTCAGGAACTGGTAGCAGTAGAATACGCAGTGCCGCTTACTTTTCCAAAGCCTGAAGGTTTTACCGGGTCGGCTGATGTGTGGAATGGCACGTCTGATTTTCCTTTGTGGTTGTTACATGCCTGGGTATGGTCTTACAACCCTGATGGCGTTTTCAATTGGACCAATCCCACGGTACATCTGCATTGAAAATAAGTTTGAAGTAGTAATAATTGCACTGCCATATAAGGACCTCCTCCACGCCCTGGGGCAGGTCCTTATATGGGCAGTGATTGCAATAGTCGGATTTCCCAAATTGACTGACAGGGTAATCGCACAACGTTTGCAAATTATCTTCCTTCTTGTATTTCAATTTATAAGTCATGCAAATATCTAATTTTTGCTAGTGTATTCGTTTGACAACCGTTAAAGGTTGAAAACTGCTAAGTTTGAAATTAATAGCTTTTGCAAAGCAGTGATGATTTTGTCTTTCCAACACTGGGAATTTCAAACTGATACACTACCCCGAATGTCTGTTGGGTCTTATTTAGTAAACTGATAAAATAGCTATATCGTTAAATTAACAATAAAGTACTTCAATATTGTTAAGGCCACCTGTTGCCACTCACTACTTGAGTCTTCAATAGGCAAATCAAACTTCAGCGTATGCAAATAAAGTTAAAACTCATGCCCGTGTCTTTTATTTTGTTTTTACACGCATCACTATGCAACGCACAAAGCTCCGTACAAGGATTGGTGTCAGATGGCACAGGGAAACCGCTCGCCGGAACGAGTGTATTGCTGTATAAATCTGCAGATTCATCGCTGGTAAAAGGTTCCATCACAACTAAAGAAGGAACATTCCATTTCGGGAATCTATCTTCCGGCCGCTACTACATCCTTTCAAGCCTTTCCGGTTTTAAAGATGTTTATATTGGCAACTTTAATGTAAAAGAGAAGGATAATATTGAGCTTCCAGAATTGAAAATATTTCAGATAATAACAGGGCTTGAAGAGGTGCGTGTTACTGCTAAAAAGCCCATGTTTGAGCAGAAGATTGACCGGATGGTAATTAATGTAGCCAACAGTATTACCAACGCGGGCAGTACCGCTCTGGAAGTGCTGATGCGTTCTCCGGGGGTAACAGTTAACCAACAGAATAACACATTATCAATGAATGGAAAAGATGGCGTTGTATTGATATTGAATGGGAAAGCAAACCGCATGCCGGCTGAAGCAATGCTGCAGATGCTTGCGGGAATGAGTTCATCTAATATTGAAAAAATAGAACTGATCACTACGCCTCCTGCAAACTTTGATGCAGAAGGCAATGCAGGTTTCATAAATATAGTGCTCAAGAAAAATACTCAATACGGAACAAATGGTGCTGTTTCTGCAACCGCAGGTTATGGAATAGGAGGCGGTCCGGTTACCGCAGGCAGTGTTACCTTTAACCACCGGAAAAACAAATTGAATTTATATGGAGATTATTCTTTTATAAGAACTGTCCCTAATACAGACGTATTTCTTTATCGTAAGGTAACGAATGGAAGTGATGTAACAGAAAACAGTATGACAAGCCGCAGAAAGGATTTTAGAAGAAATCATGATGCCCGCATTGGACTGGATTATGACGTTGATAAAAAAACCACAGCAGGATTCTTAGTATCCGGATTTAGCAATATGTATGGAATGAGAGGTATCAATTACAGTAACATTTTCTTGAATGGTGCATTAGACACTTCTATAATTATTAATAATCCGGAGCGACATCCGCTTGATAACTACAGCATAAATTTTAATGTGCTTCATAAGTTTAAAGAGGAACAACAGCTGTCACTTAATGCTGATTACATTTATTTTAAGGATGCCAATACCCTGAGCTACTTCAATAATTTTTATAACAAGGATGGAGACTTTTTGTACAACGATAAAACAAGGAGTAGTAAGACGACACCGATTAAGTTTTGGGTCACTACTGCGGATTATTCAGCAAGATTGACAAAGAACATAGATATGGAAGGGGGAATAAAAGCTTCTTTTTCAAATTTCGTAAACGATGTAAGGGTCGAGAGAGAAACGCAAAGTAATTGGATGATTGATAAAGATTTTACATCAAACTCTAACCTTAATGAAAGCATTTTTGCTGGTTATGCTTCGTTCAATATCAAGCTTGGCGAAAAAACATCTTCTAAAGCAGGCTTGCGATATGAATACACAAATTCTAACCTTGGTTCAGAAATAAGGAAAAACATTGTGGATAGACATTACGGCAATTGGTTCCCCAGCATTTTTGTTTCGCAGACGGTAAATGACAGGAGCTCATTTAACTTTTCGTACAGTCGCCGCATTACCCGGCCTACTTTTAATGACATGGCTCCATTTGTTTACTTTGTAGATCCGAATACAATATTTTCCGGAAACCCGGCACTGCAGCCATCCATCGCGAACGTGGGCAAAATTGATTACCTGTTAAACCGATTTGTATTTTCCGTGTCGTACACCAGAGAAAAAAATACCATTACTGATTTTTCTCCAACCGTTGACCCCGTCACCAATAAGCAAACACTATCAGCCGAAAATCAGAAGAGTAAAGATATAGTTGCTATTGCAGTCTCAATACCTTTTACCATTAAGTCGTGGTGGACAATGCAGAACAATCTATCAGCATACTGGCAGCAATTGGACGCTATTTATAAAGGCGAAGCAATAAATATTAAACAAAAGAATATCAGTTTCAATTCTACCCAATCTTTTATTCTACCGAAAAGATTTTCTATGGAGCTCTCAGGCGTTTACGCTTCTGGCGGTCTGTTCGGAATTTATAAAGCAGCCTCAACAACTTCATTAAACCTTGGCGTTCAAAAAAAACTTGGACTGAATGGAGGCAACTTAGCTTTTAATGTTACTGATTTTTCAGGTCCACCAACTTTTAAAGTTTCAGTTAATCAACCGCAGCAAAACCTGGTTGTAAATGTCAAGGTCAGATTTGTTGTTACAACCTTCAAGCTCACTTATAGCAAAAAGTTTGGCAATATAAAAGTCAAAGAAAACAGGAGCAGGCAAAGAGGCTCAGAAGATGAACTCAACAGGGTGCACGCAAATTAGGTTTTTAGCGTTGGCGGCTATTTGATATTATTACCAAAACGCATAAGGAAGCACATGGATTGATACCACATTATACCACAATCAGAATTTAGAAATTCCAACGAGGGAACTATTTTTTTCATAAGAAACGCCAGAAACGATAGTATAGTAACTATCTAACAGGCAATCCCTGTTTTCTTTTTTGCTATGTTTATTTTTATCCATCCGGCCGACTACATCTCTTGGAATAAATTAATTTTTATTATTGATTACAGGGTAAGAGTTCTCTGATCCTGTTGATAGGATGTGTGGCTATAGTTTTGAGGGTTTTGCGCAGCCCGCTGTAAGGTTCGATGCCTTGCATTTTACAAGTGCCGAGTAAGGAGTAAAGCATGGCGCTTCTTTGTGCTGCTTCATGCGATCCTGCAAATAAATAATTTTTTCTGCCAAGTGCTACTGGTCTTATGCGGTTCTCCACCGGGGCATGAACCATGCAGTGCATGAGAGTAATATCTTCGTTATTATCAAAGATTTGATACGCTATGTATCCATCTGTCTGTAAATATCCTTTGAAGTGTTCCAGTATGCCCTGCGGCCCTTCTCTGCCACGCCCTTCACGATAATCAAATAAAACTGTTTTTTTAATGCTGTCCCTGGTATACCCAGTAATAACCACGATGGGTCGCATAGGGAAGCTTCAGCCCACCGCGTTCAAAGCGTTGCATTTGCCGGTAGAGCGGAAGGTGATCAACATATTCATCAATCACGATCTGGGACAGCAGCCCTGCACCGGCCATAACCTTATCAAGGGGCCGCACAGGAAGTTCATCAATCACCACACCACTGTTATACCAACTCATCATTTCTTGTCTAACTATTTGTTCGCTTGTTCTGTCTGCAAGAATTTGCTTGTAAGTCATTTTTTTGATGTCCATACAATATTGAACCAATGTCCAGTAGTCGTAATATTCCCTTGGTGCAATTGTACTGTCGGCAAATTTAATTTCCCAATATTTTTCATCGATTGCAATAAATCGTTCTATATTTTTTGAAAGATTTTCTTGATCAGTATTTTGTCGGCAAACATATTCTGCATAACCTTCCCATTTCCAATTTGGAATATTTGCAATGGGTTTTGACTTCCAAAATCTTAATTTGTCAAATTGTAAACAATGTGTCATTTCGTGCACCAACAGTTATGTCAAATTCCACTTATACCCATTTAATTCAACATAATTGTCTTTGAAGTTTGCATTCCCTTGCATAACTACTTTGTCATGGAAGCCCCACGCAAAGGCTTGTCCCCTCAATGTTCGTATAAGGTTTGGATATTTTGAGCCGTCATTTAGGCATATCTCAAGGTGCAGTTTTGGATTGTAAAACTCACTTGATTTCAAAAGTTCGGTCGCCTGGTCAAGCTTAGATAATAATGTCGAGTCAAGTGTTTTATTATGAAAAATCTTAAAATTTTTATGTGTCGTTTTGTTGGCGTAAGTCAAAATTGGATTCAGAATAATAATGAGCAGAAGTCCTACAATAAATAGAGCGGTAGCTGTTATACGGAGAGTCCATTTCTTAATTTGTTGTTTCATACAGAATGTTTGTAAAGTGACGCACATCGATCAGGGCTTTGCGCTGCTGGGGAATATTAATTCTGTCAGCCCCGGCTAACTGATGATGAAAATAGAAATAAAAGTT
>JANXYS010000186.1 GCA_025355935.1 Chitinophagales bacterium
TCGCCGGCGAATATGATTTTATAAGAGCCAAGGCTAAGCTCGCAATAGATATTAGTGGAAATCATCCAATGTTAATAGATAGTGCTCACGTAAATCTTATTGACGCATATCATCCATTGTTATTACTGTACAACCAGAAAAATAACAAGCCTACTATACCTGTAAATTTAAGGCTTGATCACAATAACAGCATCCTTGTTATAAGTGGCCCAAATGCGGGGGGCAAAACAGTTACATTGAAAACAGTTGGACTTACCCAGGTAATGATGCAGGCCGGGCTATTAGTAGCAGTGAGTCCTGATAGCGAGATGGGGATCTTCAAGCAATTGCTTATACATATTGGTGATACGCAAAGTATCGAATTTGAATTGAGTACATATTCCAGTCACCTGAAAAACATGAAACATTTCATTGAAAATGCTAATGGTAAAACTTTATTTTTTATCGATGAACTAGGAAGCGGAAGTGACCCCAACCTTGGTGGCGCATTTGCAGAAGTGATCATGGAGGAACTTGCATTTAAACATGCTTTTGGTATAGTCACTACCCATTACCTTAATCTTAAAGTGATGGCTAATAAAGTTAAGGGTATCATTAATGGCGCCATGCAATTTGATGAAAAAAATCTACTGCCACTTTACAAATTGCAGGTAGGCAAACCCGGTAGTTCATATACGTTTTCGATCGCGGAACGTATCGGGCTGGATAAGAAATTAATTGCAAAAGCACGTACGCTAGTTGATGAAGAACATTTTCGTCTTGATAAATTATTGAACCGTACAGAACAGGACCTGCAAAAGATTGATAAGGAAAAAATCAGTCTTGATAAATTACTTAAGGAAAATGAAGCGCTGAAAAAAGAGATGCAGCGAATAATGAAGAAAGAACTGCATCAACAGGAAATCGAGCGTTTGCAGCAGCAAAACCGTATTTCAGAAGAAAAAATTACCTACCTGAAAGATATGGAGCGACGTTTGAAGTCCATGGTGCTTGAATGGCGCAAAACGGAAGATAAAGACAGTGTAGTTAAGATGATCCACGCACTTCTTTTCAACCAGAAAGAAAAGATGCAAAAGGAAAAGCATCAGAAAAAAATAGATGAAAAATTTAGTGAAGTAGGCGGGGAGATAAAGGTTGGCGATAAAGTAAAAATGATACAAAACCGGCAGGTAGGAATTGTAAAAGAATTGCGGGGAAAAAAAGCAATCCTTCAGGTAGGTATAATACCCATCACAGTAGCAGTTGAGGACCTTGTGGTGGTGATTGACAAAGAAACAAAAGAGTAATAAAAAATAAATCATGAAATCCCGGCATTATCAGCCCGGGATTTCATTAAATAAACTATTTTGATATCTTTTCTTTTTTCGCAGTAACGTTTTTGGCTTCTTTAGGCCATTTACTTGCATCGACTAATTCAAACTTTCCGCCAGCCTCTTTCAGAATTTCCGTTAACCTTTTCACGCTTGTTTTTGAAAGCTTCGAGTAGCTGTCTATCGAATTCTTTATTAAAATTGCTGCAATTGGTTTAGTAATTCCTTCAACGTTACTAAAATCTTCCTGCGGCGCAACTTTTTTAGATGCCGCCTTTTTTGCAGGGCTTTTCTTTTCTGCAGGTATGGCGTTCTTACCTGGATAAGCAACTTCTTTATCAGAAGAAGATCCGCCATCTTTGTCAACGATCACAACGCAATTTTCTACATGGAGGCCATGAGTAGACGCATAATGTTGAGCGATATCATCATTCTCCCAACGACCATCATTCAGCAGGTAACGGTATTGGTAAGATTGCCCCGGTTGAAGGTCTACAGTTGCTGTCAACGATCCGTCAGCTACATGGGTTAACGCAAACCCAAGTTCGGTATCCCAGTTATTAAAATCACCTACTAGAACACCACCAGTTGCATTTCTGACAATATGTTTACCTAATTTGAATGTTACTTTTTTGGACATAAAATAAATTTAATCTTTAATGTTTAATGTTGAATTGCTACAAATAGCAAGCCCACAAACGGTTCTGTTTATGGGCTTAAGGCAATATAAATAAAGTTCGCAGCGGAAAGTGAAGGTGAAAGGGACTTTACCGAGACCTGCAAGGATGTAAACGTTCAGAACGCTATTAAGAAAGGGATGCAGGGAAAGGTTCGAATCCCTCGCTCTCCGCTGCGAACTTTTTTTATATTGCTTTAAGCCCATAAACAAAACCGTTTGTGGGCTTGCTATTTGTAGCAATTCAACATTAAACATTAAAGATTAA
>JANXYS010000073.1 GCA_025355935.1 Chitinophagales bacterium
ACGACGGGAAGGCCGCAAGCCATCGCTTGCATTATCGCTGTACTCATTGTTTCACCAAAGGACGCGTGTATATAGATATCAAGGCTCTGCATAAATTCCACCAATTCCTTTTCATTAAGCATTCCAGTAAAAATGATCTTATCCTTTAGCCCAAGCTCAATGGCGTAACTTTCAAGTTGCCGGCGGGTACCCCCATCACCGGCAAGAAAAAGAATACATTCCAACCCGGAATTTTTATCACACACCTCTTTGAAAGCCGCAAAGAGGGTGCGGTGATCTTTGATTTCTACCAGCCGGCTTTGCATACCCATAAGAATTTTATCTTTCCCCAACCTCCCACTACGGCAATATTTAACAAGATCAATCCCGTTTGGAATCACTGTAATTTTTGCATCATTTACCAACCACGGCAGTCTTTGTTTTACCTGGCTCCTGTAAGCCTCACTTAAAAACACAATTTGATCTGACATGACAAGCGCCACGGAGAGCCAAAACCATTCGGCCCTGGTTTTGAGATGGTTAGCTTGAGTTTCCCTTACTATCAAACGCGGTTTATGACTCGCCAATAACGTGCATATCCTGGCCGGTAAAACATAGGCGCTGCTATGAAGAAAAATGATATCGGCTTTGGATTGTTTTATGTAATGAAAAAGCTGCTGATAATAGCGAAAATCGAGACCTGGTTTTTTGGGCACATAATTCCACGGAATTTTATATTCTTCGCAACGAGTAATATATTCTTCTCTAACTTTTTCTACGCCGTTAAACAAAGCCTGGTACTTGTGTTCTTGGTTCTTATCTGCATGAACAAGTGAGAAAAATACATTTCCGTGTCCTCCTAACCCCGCATATAAAACGTGTAATATTTTCATTGTGGTATTGGCTTTACAAAACAGGTTTAACGCGTTCGATGGATCGCCGGTTTTTAAAAAAAACATTCAGGGCATTTATGAGAGGCTTTTCTATCCATTTAAAAAAATACATGCTTAAAGCACTTATTATAACAACGAGCAGCAGTATGATGAGGTGTAATGCTAATGCACTTTGGATTTGAAGCTTGGCCAGTAATTTAACGCTTATAGCTATAAGAGGTAAATGTAATAAATATAGAGAATAGGACGCTTCGCCTAGTAACAAAAGTACGTTGTGGATGTTGATCACCTTCAACAATTCATATTTCACAAGGCCTGCGATTATAAAAAAGGAAGGAATTCCAAACATGATAACACGGTTAAAATCATCATGGGTTACCTGGCGTTGGTGTGAAAAAAAAATAGCACTTGCAATAAATAATAAAATACCGCCGAAAACAAATGGAATTGCAAATTTTTGCGGTAATCTTGGAATTAGAGCTACAGATAAAACGCCCATAAAGAATTCGATGTTCTGTGGGAAAGTTATCAAATGAAACCAATTATTTCCCCTTGGGAAATTATAACCACTAAAACGAAGTCCAATGATACAAACGATATATGCAAGCGAGAAATAATAAATCCAATTCTTTAATGGTATTAAAAATGCAGTCGCAAACAGAACGTAAAAAAATAATTCATAAGTAAGCGTCCAGCTCACACCATTTATCATAGGGTGGGCGGGTAGAAGCAGATAAGCTTGCATCAACTTTTCGGGCGCCAGGTCAAAGTGTGATTTGTAAGCCATAGGAAGCAACAGCTGCAGCGCTATGATTCCGGTTATAATGATCCAATAAGTGGGAAATATGCGCACGAATCTACGTTGTAAAAATGTCCTCAATTTACCCCAATTTGCAAAACTTCTGAAACTTGTATACGTAATAATAAAGCCGCTTAATACGAAAAAAATGTCAACCCCCGATCCTCCAAAAATAAAACTGTTCCAAAAAAAGGATTTATTTAGTACTTCTGCCATATTGGTTGTGCAATGTAACAATACAACAAGAAGGCTGGCAATGGCCCGGAGGACCTGTAACAGCTGTAAACTTTTTTGTTCCTGTATTTGCATGGTGGCAGAATTGACTAATTATTTACCACCGACGCACCTTCCGTGGCAAATGATGTAACTAATGGCAAAACCGATACCGGTTCTCCATCTGTGCTTTTAATAATTGCAAAACTGGCCTTCGCCTTTAAAAAGTAATTCTCAACATACTTGTATGAGAACATTGCAATAAGTAAAGTGAACACAAAAACTAGGGTTAAAAAGGTAATTATTTTTACATACGCAGGCAGTTCGATAGATTTTAGAAACAGAATAGAAAACGCAATTACCAGCGGATGATAAACATACATACCAAATGAAATTTTTCCTAAGAAGTCGAATGTTTTTGACCGAAGATTTATAAAAGGTTTACTAAGAAGATGGGAATAATAAATACACAAAACGGTAATAAATGCAACTAGCATGTGCAAGAGAGTCGTTGGAATTTTAAGTTTGTTGGTTATAACCAAACCAAGTACAAGGGCTATAAAGACCTGCAAACTTTTTAGTAAGATTATTTTATTCACCATTTCAGACCGGTTTTTTAAAAACCAAGCACCAAAACCTCCAATTGCCATCGCATCAAACCGCGTATTATCTGCCCAAGAATACCAAAATAAATTGCCGGTCTTGTATGAAATAAACTTAGCGCCTAATTTTATAAGCAAAACAATGGCTAGCATAGTGCATAAAATCTTAAAAAGGCTTTTAAATACTTTTACAAGCCATGGATAGAATGCATAAAATTGTTCTTCAACACCCAAAGACCAGAAATGCCCTAATAGGTAAATAGGAACCACTTTAGACATAGAAGCCATTTCATAGGCGGTGGGAATATTTGGAAAGAACAATAGGTAGTATCCGATGGAAGAATAATCAGTAACGTGGAATATAAAAATGTCCGCGGGGATCGCAAGCAACATGAACCCAAAATATAATGGCCATATTCTGAGTAAACGCCGTATGTAAAATTTTTTAATAGAGATATCACCATTTTTATTTTTTTCTTCAACTAAGAGGTAAGTAATTAAAAAACCGCTTAGAGCAAAAAATGCAGTTACCCCAAACCCTGCTAATACAAAGATTGAGCCTTCGTAGCCGGGAATGATAAGGCCCAGGCTACTAAATGAATGAGAAAGCACTACTGCAAGAGCACAGATTGCTCTTATGCCGTTCAGGCCATTAAAATGGATACTTTTATTTGTTCTCATAAGCTATAAAAAACTTTCTTTTCTACCTTTATTAATTCAAAGAATGCAGTAGTAAATCATCAACAGCTGAATTCCATTTGTGAACGATGGTTTGTATATTCAGCTTATCTATAATTCTTCGTCCATTCTCGGCTATCCTTTCACGTTCTGCAGGATTTTCCATCAGGTATGAAATGCCGGAAAGAAACTCATCCTCATTTTGATTCTCAATTAGCAAACCATTTTCATTGTTAGCGATACTATCTGAAGGACCTACTTCACAATCAAAGCTTACACTCGCACACCCGTTTGCCATTGCCTCGCAAAGCGCAACACAAAAGCCTTCATAAGCTGACGTCATCGCAAAGATTTTTGCTTTTCCATAAAATTCGTTTACATTCTTTTGCGCGCCCCAGAGCGTCACTTTATCCTGCAGGCCGTAATGCCGGATAAGTGTTTCAAGTTCTTCTCTTTTTTCTCCTTCCCCAACAATCCATAGTTTCCAATGAGTTGGCTGAAGCTTATTGTACATTCTAATAAGCTTGTCAAACTGCTTCTGATCCGCCAGCCTGCCCAATCCTAAAATAACATCTTCCCGAGCTGGAGGATTTTCTAAAATAATATCTGCATTTAACGCATTTGGAATCACGAAAATCTTTGCCGGCAAATCTATTTTTAAGCGCTTAAAAACCGGGATTGTATCTGCAGTTAAAACGACAGCACCTTCAGCCCGACTATAGAGTTTTTTACGTAAAGGAAAAAGAGCGGGGCTCATGGTAGCATGGGATGGAGTGATCTGGAACACCATAATCATAGGTACCTTAATAATGGCACGGGAAAAAAAAGCCCACATGATGGAAGTGTCCATAAACGGTATTATAACATCAGGACCGATTTTTTTTATAGCACTGGGCAATCTCTTGTACCGGTTTAAAACATTAAGCATCGGACTAAAGGCACCGCCGGTGGTGGCTGTGCTGTTTAAGGGAAAAATAGAAATTGCCGGATTAAGTTTGAAAAAAGTTGTTCCTGTATCGAATGTGATAATACTTATCTTGGCAGTTTTAACCCACTCATTTGCAAGCGTAACTAAGGCTGCTTCGGCCCCGCCCATTTGCAAGTTTGGAATAAGAAAAGCTATTGAACGCATAATAATATTTTTGGATCGGGGGGTAAGCTATTTAGCAATTAATGACCATAAAATCCGCTTAGGATTTTTAATAAGTAAAAAAGATAAAAATGATAATGAAAAAAGTAAATTTCTTTTCACCAACACAGGAATTCGGTATTTAAAGAAACAAATAAGTATTCTTCGGTAATCGTGTCCACTAAACTTGGAAGACATTATTAAACGGCTCTCAAATAATAATTGTAGAAACTCGTTTTTTACATCGTCGAATTTAGTCTTTATCGTTTCTCTGGAACGGCCATAATTTTCTCCCCCAGAAAAGCCTCCAACCCTTTTATAAAATTTAGCCTTGGGATTAAACCCGACGTTGCCCTCAAATATAACGGATCGGTTGAATAAGGTCCCAGGGTCAATTAACTTGATATTAAAGGGGTGTTTTATCATCGTTTCACGCAGATACAAGGCTAAGTTTATACTCCACGACCATTCCCTGAAATGGCCAAATCGGATAAAATTTGACACCCTTTCAACATCTGACATACCCGCGGTCGAAAGCACGTGTGCCTCATCAAAACAATTAATAGATTTTTTATGACGGCCATCCAACTCGATAAGCTCTATACTTCCGATAGCGATTTTCAACGAAGGATCTTTGACAAATTCCTGATGTAGCAACTTAATATAATCAACGTCGTAAAGATCATCATCTGCAAAAAAAAGGACATATTCGCCCGTAGCTAATGTAGGTATGAGATTGAAATTATTAATCCAGCCAATATTTTCAGGGTGTCGAATATATCTCACGCGCCCGTCTTGTTTTTGGAATATTTCCCCGACGGATTTTGTAGAATCGGTTGAACAATTATCAAGAATCAAGACTTCAAGATTCTGGTAGCTTTGATCTAAAACAGATTGTATTGCTGGAGCAAGGTATTCACCGCTGTTGTACGCAGGAATACCGACGGTAATCAAAGGTCCTTTCTGGTTAGACATTAGCAGAGTGGCTTTTTTTTATAAATATTTCGAAAAGATTATATTTCTTCTCTATAAAAAAATATAACATAGCTATCAGGCTAAAAGATAATAGAATAAATATCATGTTATTTTGAGCCAGTTTGAACCGATCCACTACGATATATGCAGGGGCAATAACTATCGCGGACACAATTATGGGTTTCAAAATAACCTCTATATACCATGTTTTTAACGACACCAATTGTACTTTTTTTTGAATTATGGGAATAAGTAAAATTAAATAAGCGAGCTGCAGCAGCACATATGCAAGGGCGGAGTTACTGATTTTTCCTGTAAGAAGAGAGAGGTATAACAATGGAATATAGATTACTAATAAAACCAAATATAGCCGGATTATCTTTTTGGTATACCCCACTGCAAGAGCGAGGTTATAAGGCAAATGAAGAGTTGAATTGATAAGAAACCCGATAACAAAAAAAGACAGCAGTAAATGATTACTTGATGCAAGTTGCTCGTTTTTGGTATAGAGTAAGAGCAATCGGTAAGAAAAGAAGCACATGAATACACTCACAGGTGCAATAATATAGGAAACACGCCTACAATTAATAAGGTAAATGGACTTTAATTCCTTATAGTTTTCAGAAATGATCAATCTATTAAACTGTGGAAAAAGCGACTGTGTAAACGCAGGTACAACAAAGACCACAATCATGCCCGCAATTGTTTGAGAAAGAGTATAATAACCCATCTGGCTTAATGAAAAACTTTTGCTTAATATTAGTTTATCAATTTGGGTAAGAAATGCTGCAATGATTGTTATGGTAGTAATCCCTCCTGCAAAACGCCCAACTTTTTTTAAAACCGCTTTCTCAAAGAACACCTTCTCCCCTGATTTCGGTAATGCATTCCAAACCGACCATTTCAAAATCAAGGCTTGTAAAATGTTCACAAACAACATCCATCCAAAAAAAGATATCACGGTCTTTTGATAAAATACCAGCACACATATAGCTCCAACACTCCTTAGAAAAGCAAATAAAACTCTTAGAATATTTAATTGTATATGTCTTTGAAGTCCCAGAAGGCCGCCACTATAAAACCCGTAAGGAAACTGGAATACTAACGAAACACTCATCAGCACAAAAGCCACTTGAATAGTTTCACGGCTTAATTCATTCGGATGAACCCAAAAATTTGCCATAAAGGAGGAAAGCGATACAGCAATAATCCCCGCTGTAAGTGCGATTACCCAGTAAACATTTCCCAAGGTTTTTACAAGGGTTCGCATACCGGTCTCGGAATTTGGAACAGCGCTTAAGCTCGCAAGTTCGCGGTTCAGCGTAATACTTAATCCGCCATCAAGAAATGATAGAATTACTTGAAGGCTGGTAAAAATCCCAATAAGTCCGTACCCTTCCGCACCGATAAACCGAAGGTAAAAAGGGATGCAAACAAAGCTCAGCAATGGACCTGCACTATTACCTATAAAGTTGGCAGCAACATTTATTTTTAAGTCGGATGAATAAGTTTGTAAACTTCTTTTTAAGGGCACGATGCTTTTAAAATTTGGTTTAAATTTTCAATAGTTTAGTGGCTCTGTTTCTGCCCTATTTTAAGGATTTCAAATTGGTATTAAAAAAATATTGCGCATAACATACATCTGACCGTTTAATTTCTAGCTGTCCGATTTCGAAATTCATGAACGCGGTTTCATCTTCTGCAAGATTTTTTTGAAAGATAGTAGTACGTGTGCTAATCGTACACCTGTTTCCTATATTACAATCTCCTATCACTGATGAATTGGCTGTCAGCGACACTCCCTTTCCAAATACTGGGTATTTACCTTTTTGCGAACCTACCGTACACCCCTGCAAAGCAATAAAGTAATCACCATAACTGGCTTTGCCCAGCATAGTACCTGAAGAATGGAATAACAAAAATATTTCAGGCATCAGGGTATCATACATGCAATCAAGTCCATGCAACGTTTTATTGAGATAATATAGTTTGTTAGCAATATTACATTTGCCTTTCGCGAGGAACATCTCATTTGACAAATACCACAGATACATGACATAATGGTCGGAAAACAAATGATTAAATATCGTCGACTGACCGTCAAAATAATGTTTTAGAGATACTTCCCTAAAACATCGGTCTAATCGAATTAAAGCCGCTTCTACAAGAAATAATTCACTGCCCAGATTAACAATATCTCCATCAGGAAAAATGTGATTTAACTGTGCCGACGTATAATCACAAAGCTGTTTGGTGGATAGAGATTGAGTCATATGAGGTGAAGTTTAAAAATCTAAAATAAAATTTGCAGTTCCGGCACCGCAACCACAAACTTTCCTCCCCAGTCGCCGATATAACTTAATTGTTTTGAAATTTCATCTTTCAAATTCCATGGCAGTATCACTATATAATCTGGTTTCTCGTCTTTTATCTTTTGCTCATCATAAACGGGAATATGTGTACCGGGCAAGAATTTATTCTGTTTGTGCGGGGAGGCATCTGCTACAAAATGAAGCAGGTCTTTTTTCGTACCGGCAAAATTAAGCAAGGTATTTCCTTTCGCAGCGGCGCCATAACCGGCTACCTTTTTCCCTTTTGACTTTGCTTCTATCACGAATGCGGTAAAATCATTCTTTACTTTTTCGGCCTTCTGTTGGTAATCCCGGTAAATGGTGAGATCTTTTAAACCAAAACTTATCTCTTTACGAAGCATGTCACCAACATTTCCTTCGATAGGTTTTGTAGAATCTTCAGTATGTTTTGCAAATATTCTAAGTGATCCCCCATGCGTTGTCACTTCTTCAACATCGAAAATATCGAGGCCTTGTTTTGCGAAAATTTGCTGAACGGCTACCAGGGACAGATAGCAAAAGTGTTCGTGGTAGATGGTATCAAATTGGTTTTTATCAATGAGCTGCAACAAGTGCGGAAACTCAAAAGTTATTACCCCATTTTCCTTTAGCAGAATTTTTAATCCGCCGACAAAATCATTAATATCGGGTACGTGCGCAAGTACATTATTTCCCAGCAAGAGGTCAGCCTTTGTTCCCTCACCTGCAAGTTTAGTTGCCAGGCGAACGCCGAAAAAATCTACCACTGACTCAATTCCTTTTTCTTTAGCGGCGGCCGCTGTGTTAGCTGTTGGCTCAATTCCAAGCACCGGAACTCCTTGCTCTTTGAAATATTGTAACAGGTAACCATCGTTACTGGCTATCTCAATTACCTGCGACTGGCTATTTAAACCAAATCGTTGTGTCATCATTTCCGTATAGGCCTTCGCGTGAGCCAGCCAGCTTGTAGAGAATGAGGAAAAATACGCATAATCGGCGTTAAAAATGTCATCATGTTTTGCAAATTCGTCTATCTGCACCAAGAAACATTTTTCACAAACCATGATTTTCAATGGAAAGAAAGTTTCAGGCTCGTTCAATTGAGTATTGGTTAAATAACTATTTGATGGCGGACTGAAGCCCAGGTCAACAAATTCATGGGTGAGTGCATGGCCGCAAAATCTGCAATTCATGTATATTCCTTTATATAGTAATCAATTAATAACTGCTTCGTTAAGTTCAACTAGCCTTTCTAAATATTCACCTAGCTGCTCATTAGTGTGAACAGCTTTATTATTATACCATTGCTGATACCACTGCATTGTTTTTTCAACAGCTTCGGTAGTATTCCAAACCGCTTTCCATTGTAACCGGGTTACGGCTTTTGTGTTATCAAGGATCAGGAGACCGGCTTCGTGAACTGCATCTTCAGGTGTCCCAAATTCGATGTCTATTAAATTCCATGTTGCTTTCGCAATTTCTGCTACTTGTTCAACATTTTTTACGTCACTGCTGTCCGGGGAGAAGTTCCAAGCCTCCGCAAAAGCAGTATCTTCTTCCAGCAATTTTTTTCCAAGTAAGAGATACCCGTATACACAATCGAGCACGTGTTGCCAGGGGCGTACACTCAAACGATTCCTGATCTTTACTTTCCGATTGTTCGAAGTTGCTGTGGCAATATCAGGTATCAAACGGTCAACGCTCCAATCACCACCTCCGATTACATTGCCGGCTCTTGCTGATGCGATCAGCATCTGATGTTTATTGTTATACTCTTTAATATTGAGGAAGGAATTTCGGTAAGACTTAATTAATATTTCGCAGCAAGCTTTCGATGAGCTATACATATCGTAACCTCCAAGAACGTCTTCTTCCGAGTAGGGTCTATCCCATTCCTTATTTTCATAAACCTTATCTGTAGTAATTAAAACAACAGCTGTTACCGACCTGCACTTTCTGGCTGCCTCAAGCACGTTCAAAGTACCAATAACATTTGTTTGATATGTATTAACTGGATCGTTATAAGAAGGCCTTACAAGCGCCTGCGCTGCAAGATGAAAGATAATATCGGGCTGTGCGTTACTAATGGCCGTTTCCAGCGAGTCAGCATCAAGTATATTTCCAAAAGTGGTTTTGTAATTGAGGTTTAACAGGCTAAAGTGGCTTGGTTCTGTTGTTGGGGGAAGCGCATATCCTTCTACGGCGACGCCAAGGGAATGAAACATTGCAGCCATCCACGAACCCTTAAAACCCGTATTTCCTGTAATAAAAACTTTCTTATGTTGATAAATGCTAAACATATTTAATTCCAGGTTTTCCATTTTGCATTACCAGTGGCCCACATTTCCTCCAATTCAACTCTATCGCGGAGCGCATCCATGCATTTCCAAAATCCACCATGTTTATAAGCAGCAAGTTGTCCATCGCGAGCGATTTGTGTAAGTGGTTCCTTTTCGAGCTGGATAGTGTCCATGTCACTATCGAGATAATTAAAGACACCTGGTTCCATAACAAAAAACCCCCCGTTAATCCATAAGCCATCGCCTTCGGGTTTTTCTTCAAAATGCAGCACCGTCCCCGTGTCATCCGTATCAAGATTTCCAAAACGGCCAGGAATTTTTACGGACGTAAGGGTGACAATCTTGCCGGCCTTTTCGTGAAAATCAATCAGTTCATCAATATCTACATCGCTTACACCATCGCCGTATGTGAGCATAAATCGTTCGTTACCAATATACTTCTGCACGCGTTTGAGGCGGCCTGCAGTATTTGTGTAAAGCCCTGTATCAGCGAGGGTAACTTTAAAGGATTCAGTGTTAGAAAAATGCACGTCGATCTTGTTTCGCTCAAGTTCAATAGTAACATCGGAATTATACAGAAAATAATTTAGGAAATATTGTTTGATGAATTCTGCTTTATACCCCAGGCACAACACAAAATCGTTATACCCAAATTTCTCGTAGATCTTCATTATGTGCCAAAGGATGGGCTTCCCGCCAATTTCCACCATTGGTTTTGGCCTGGCTTCTGTTTCTTCCATGAGCCGCGTACCTAATCCGCCGGCAAATATTACAACTTTCATTCGTTTCAACTTAAGTACCGAAATATGAAAAAGGTAGCACTGTGGTTATACCATTTTTATGAATGCCGCAAAAGTATGGCTAAAATTTTAAAAAAACTGCCGGAATGAGAGTTTTCAGCTGGCTATAACAAGCACGCTCTAGCGTATTTAATTGTTCTGAATAAAGTTTTCGTAAACGCGGGCAATGCCTTCTTGCAGGCCAATTTTATGTCTCCATCCTAAGGAATGAACCTTGCTAACATCGAGCAATTTTCGTATAGTTCCATCTGGCTTGCTTAAGTCGAAAACAATCTCGCCTGAATAGCCAGTGATTTTCTTAATCATTAAGGCAAGTTCCATGATGGTCAGGTCTGTTCCGGTTCCAACGTTTATACAGCCTTCCTCATTGTAATATTCCATCAAAAAAACGCAGGCATCCGCCATATCGTCCACATGCATGAATTCGCGCATTGGTAGTCCGCTGCCCCAAACATTCACAGTGGCTTCACTATTTATTAGTGCGGTGTGAAACTTGCTTAAGAGTGCAGGCAGCACATGGGAGTTATTTAGATCATAGTTATCGTTAGGCCCATACAGGTTTGTAGGCATAACACTTATAAAATTACACCCGTGCTGGGCACGGTAAGCATCACACAACTTTATTCCCGCAATTTTGGCAATTGCATAGGGTTCGTTTGTTGGCTCCAGCTCTCCTGTTAATAAATATTCTTCTTTTAGTGGTTGAGATGCATTTTTAGGGTAGATGCAACTGCTCCCGAGGAACATCATTTTTTTAACCTGGTGCTTCCAGGCCGCGTGAATAATGTTGGCCTCCATAAGTATGTTATCATAAATAAAGTCAGCGCGGTAGGTATTATTAGCCAGTATTCCGCCTACTTTGGCGGCAGCGAGGAATACGAACATAGGCTGCTCTGCTTGAAAAAAATTATTTACGGCCTGCTGGTTCCGAAGATCTAGTTCTTTTGATGACCGTAATACGAAATTGTCGAAGCCTTTGCTTTTAAGATTTCGCAAAATAGCTGAGCCAACCATTCCATTGTGCCCGGCAATATATATTTTATCGGATGCCTGCATCGTCAGTTAATAGTTTTATAATAACCATTCTCTTTAAGCAGTAATTGCATTTTCATTAATTGTAAGTCGGCGTCCACCATTTCTTTCACCAGCATGGGGAGGGTATACTTTGGCTCCCATCCTAGCTGTGTCTTGGCTTTAGTTGGATCCCCTATTAAAAGGTCGACTTCGGTAGGACGATAATAATTCTTATCCACAGCCAGCACCTCTCTTCCTATCGGCAACTGGTAGTTTTCATTGCTGCAAGAGTCAACCACCGCTTTTTCATTTTCATGCTCGCCGGAAAATTTTAATGTAATTCCAACCTCGCCGAAGGCCATTTTTACAAAATCCCGAACAGTGGTTGTTACACCCGTAGCAATTACATAATCTTCAGCTACGTCTTGTTGTAGGATGCGCCACATAGCTTCCACGTAATCTTTCGCATGCCCCCAATCCCGCTGAGCATTTAAATTTCCCAAATAGAGCTTTTCCTGCATCCCTAAAGCAATTTCAGCGACCGCGCGTGTAATTTTCCTGGTAACAAAAGTTTCTCCGCGTAAAGGGCTTTCGTGGTTAAACAGGATTCCATTACACGCATAGATATTATATGCTTCCCTGTAATTTACCGTGATCCAATAAGCATACTGCTTCGCAACAGCATACGGCGAACGTGGGTAGAAAGGGGTTTTTTCATTTTGAGGAACAGCCTGAACAAGGCCATAGAGTTCAGATGTAGAAGCCTGATAGATTCTGGATTTTCCTTCCAATTTAAGGATTCTGACGGCCTCAAGTAACCGTAAAGTTCCCAGTGCATCAGTATTGCCTACATACTCAGGGGTATCAAAACTTACATGAACGTGGCTCATAGCGCCAAGATTGTAAATTTCGTCAGGCTGAACTTCCTGGATGATCCGAATGATATTCGTAGAGTCAGTCAGATCGCCATAATGTAATTTAAACCGCACATTTTTTTCATGTGGATCCTGGTATATATGATCGATTCTTTGTGTATTAATTTGGGATGCTCTTCTTTTAATGCCATGTACGTGGTAGCCCTTGCTTAAAAGCAAGTCCGCTAAATATGCACCATCCTGTCCGGTGACTCCTGTAATTAAGGCAACTTTCATACTTCTTGTTTCATTTATTTCACCGCTCACCCAGCTCCAACCCGACGTTGATCCTAGTAACTTTTCCTTCATTCAGCTTGTAAGTTCCACTCCCACCCCCACATTGGCTAATCCCCTCCTTGTCAAATGTAAGAGTTATGCCGTTCTCACTTACCCAACCGACTGTCCGGGCAGGATTGCCGACTACGATCGAATACGAATCTACATCTCTTGTTACCACAGCGCCGGCACCAATCATAGCATAGTCACCAATGGTAATACCGCAGATAATGGTGGCATTTGCTCCTACCGACGCCCCCTTCCGAACTATAGTAGATTTAAACTCTTCCTTTCTTTCAATAAAACTTCGCGGGTTCGTTACATTGGTAAAAACAACTGACGGCCCAATAAACACATTTGCTTCTAACTGCACCCCATTATAAACTGAAACGTTATTCTGTATTTTCACTGCATCCCCTATTATAGTATTGTTGTCAATGAAAACATTCTGGCCAATATTGCAGTACTTGCCGATTACTGCGCTGCGCATAATATGACAGAAGTGCCATATTCTGGTACCTTCGCCAATAATAGCTCCATCGTCTACTATGGTTGTATGATGTATAAGTTCGTGATGCATCCATTACAAAAATATGAGTTATTCGGAAGAAGACAATAGGCAGAAAGATGTAGGAGCTTCGTAAAGGCATGGAAGGCATTGCAATAGCAATATCATCAGCCTTAATCTGTAACTAAAAAGCGCATGTACTATCTTTGTAGCTATGCATTACGCCTCAGTAGAGAACCTGACCAAGTCGTTTGGGATTAGAACTCTTTTTAAAAATATCTCCATCAACATAGAAGAAGGTGATAAAATTGCCCTCGTAGCCCGGAATGGTAGTGGGAAAAGCACATTGATGAAGATTATTGCCAGTTTGGATACGGCTGACAGTGGAACAGTTTGGGTTCACAAAGAAATAAAAACTGTCATGCTCCAGCAGGATAACGATTTTGATGGCAATAAAACCATCTGGGATAATGTTCTCCGCCTCGATAATCCAGTTGTAAAAGTAGTAAAGGAATATGAATTGTTTTTAGAAGAAGGTTCCGATGATCATGATAAGCTGGGAGACCTGATGGCTAAAATTGATGACCTGAATGCATGGAGCTTTGAGAGCGATCTTAAACAGATCCTTGGTAAATTAAACCTTCATCACCTTAATGAAAAAGTTGGAAATCTTAGTGGCGGCCAAAAGAAGCGGGTGGCATTGGCGCAGGCTCTAATTGAAGCCCAGCTCCACGAAGGCAGGTGTCTGCTTATCCTAGATGAACCTACCAATCATCTGGACGTTAGCATGATTGAGTGGCTGGAGGAATACCTCGACGCCGCGAAGATCACCCTGCTACTGGTTACTCATGACCGCTATTTCCTGGATGTTGTTTGTAACGAGATTGTAGAGATTGACGATGAAAAGGTTTTTGTTTACAAAGGAGATTACGATTATTTCCTCGAACAAAAAAGTCTTCGGGTAGAAGTACAGCAGAGCGAATTACAAAAAGATAAAAATATATTCCGAAAAGAACTGGAATGGATGCGGAAGCAGCCAAAAGCACGTACGACAAAAAGTAAGAGCCGACAGGACGCCTTTGCCGAGGTAGAAGACCGCGTAAAATTGCAGAAGGATGTTGCGGAAGTAAGCCTGCAGGTAAAAATGACCAGGCTGGGTGGAAAAATTCTAGAATTAAAAAAGGTAAATAAGTCATTTGGTGACCTGACGATTATGAAGGGTTTCGATTATACTTTCAAGAGAGGTGAACGTATTGGAGTAGTAGGAAAAAACGGTGTCGGAAAATCTACCTTTCTAAAAATTGCCTTACAACTTGAATTGCCCGATAGTGGCAAGATCAATCATGGAGATACCGTAGTATTCGGCAATTTCAGCCAGGATGGGTTAATCTATAAAGAAGACAAGCGGGCGATAGAATACGTAAAAGATATGGCCGAGTATTTTCCGCTGGCCGATGGTACCAAAATTTCTGCAAGTATGTTCATGGAAAAGTTTGGCTTTACCTCGGAACAGCAGTACACAATGCTTAGTAAATTAAGCGGCGGCGAAAAACGTCGTTTGCATTTGATGAGTGTATTATTTCTTAACCCGAATTTCCTAGTACTCGATGAGCCAACTAACGACCTGGATCTTCAGACACTAAGAACATTGGAAGAATTTTTACTTGATTACCCAGGTTGTATCCTTATCGTAAGCCATGACCGTTATTTTATGGACCGGATGGTAGACCACCTTTTTGCGTTTGAAGGGAATGGGGTAATTAGAGACTATCCGGGAAACTATACGCAATATCGCGCGGCTGTGAGCAGTGGATTACTTACGGATAAAGATCAACAGATCATGAAATCAGTAGAAGAGAAACCCGTTGCCGAAAGCAACGCTTCCGTCGCGACTTCCAAGAAACCGGAGCCCGCAAAAAAAATATCGTTTAAAGAAAAATTTGAACTCGAAAGCCTCGATAAAGAAATGCCCCGTTTGCAGGATGAAAAGAAAAAACTGGAAGAAAAAATGAGTGGAAATCTGCCTTATGATGAATTGCAGAAAGCATCCGATCGCATCAGCGAACTCATTGCTACGTTGGACGAAAAAGAAATGCGCTGGTTAGAATTGAGCGAACGGCTATAATTGTTTAGAAAATAGTTTAGCATACCAGGCCAATCAGCCTGGTATTTTTGTTTGCAAAACATGTGATCTACTAGGCCCAGGGGGGAGCAGAGCTCCATTATAGAGCATTTTACCTTACAAAGAGTTTTAATAGTTCTGATTTCGAGCAAACACATGCCGTTGTCGAAAAAACTTATAAATTGTGAAACCTCATAAATTGCCAGCATGAACCAACGCTTCTATTCGCTCGATGTCTTCAGGGGGGCTACCGTAGCACTAATGATTTTAGTTAACAACCCGGGTAGCTGGGCTCACATTTACGCGCCTCTCGACCATTCTAGCTGGCACGGTTGTACGCCGACCGATTTAGTATTTCCCTTCTTTTTATTTGCAGTTGGAAATGCCATGGCGTTTGTTTTGCCCAAACTGGAAGCAGCGGGTAAAAGTGTATTTTGGAGAAAAATAATAAAACGTAGCTTCCTTATTTTCTTTATCGGGCTTTTTCTTAACTGGTTTCCTTTTGTCCGATATGATAATACAATGCAAAAAATTGTTGGCCGACCTTATGAGACCCTCCGGATTTTTGGTGTTCTGCAGCGCATTGCTTGTGCCTATTTTTTCGCAGCAATTATTATTCATCTCTGTAAACTGCGCGGCTCTTTCGTTGCGGCTGGCACAATCCTCTTAGGATATTGGTTTTTATGTATCGTCGCTAACCCGTCAGACCCGTTTAGTATCAGTGGCTGGTTTGGAACAGCTGTAGATAAATCGCTCCTGGGCGAAAATCACATGTACCATGGTGAAGGGATTGCATTTGATCCTGAAGGAACGATGAGTGTGTTTGGCTCTATTGTCCAGGTGATTTTCGGTTACCTCGTTGGCCAATATATACTTGCAAAGGGTAAAACACATGAAATGTTAAATGGCCTTTTCGTTACCGGCTGCGTATTAATATTCGCAGGTTTCTTTTGGGATATGAGTTTCCCGATTAACAAAAAAATATGGACAAGCAGTTACACTATTTATACAACAGGGCTTGCGCTGATGATCCTGAGCGTGTTGATTTACGTGATAGAATTTAGAAATTACCGTGGTGGCTGGAGCCGCTTTTTTGATGTTTTCGGTAAAAATGCACTTTTCATATACATCATGAGTAGTGTGGTACCACGACTGCTCTCACTGATACGTATACCAGGGGCAATAAATCCAACTGGCAGGCGTAACCAATTAGGGCCATTTGAATGGTTTTATGAATACCTCTGCAAACCAATTTTCAGCGATGAGCGAATGGCTTCCTTACTCTATGCTCTTTGTTTTATCACAATGATGTGGTTCTTCGCATGGTTACTTCACCGGAAAAAGATTTACATCCGCGTATAGGCGTTACCGGTTATTCGGGTGGCGATCGATTGCAACGCGGTACTGCTGGGCAACATACAACCCCGCGATAACCAGGATTACCCCCGCGAGCGTAAACCAGCTCAAAGGTTCTTTTAAAAGTACAGCGGCCATCACGAAGCCAAAAACCGGACAAAGAAAAAGCCAGTAAGCCGCCTTGGCTGTGTTATATTTTAGTAAAAGTAGCCAGCATTGCACTGCCCCGATTGACACCGGTATGGCAAGCCAAAGTGTGCCGATCCAGAAATGGAAATCAAGGTAATTAGAGCTTTCATGGAAAGTGAAGACTAAAAACGGCACTAGAAAAATTCCGCCAAACAAAGTCTGCCAGGCATTGATCGTGAGTATGTGCAGCCCTTGCCAGTCCCTGCGGGCATAAAAAATTGCGGCACCCGAGTAAGCCAGCATGCTAATCACTATCAACAACAAGCCGTCAACACTGGCATAGCTTGTTTGGAGTAAGGGCCAGGCCGCCACGAGCACGCCTGATAAACAACAACCCAAACTAACAAAGCCCATTGCCGTGATCTTTTGCCGAAAGAAAAGTGCCGCCATAAAACTTATGATAACCGGGTTGACCCCCACGGCAAGGGTGCCAAGGCCGGCAGATAATTTCTGGAGTGCAATTATATAAAGACCAAGATAAATGCTAACGTTTAATAACCCGTAGAACATTATTGCCTTCCATTCGTCTTTTTTGGGTAACCTGTTCTTCATGAACCCATGGGAGATGATGAGCATGATCATCGCCGCGATGAAGAACCTCGTGACTGCAATGACGAAGGGCTGCGCCTCCGTCAAGGCAATCTTAGTAGCCGTTGAAGCTGAAGCCCACAATACCGCAAATGTGATTCCAGTGACTAATACTTTTCTTTGCATTAAACAATGATCGTTTTACAACTGCTGAGTGAATCATTGAAAACACAAAAATGCGCGAGGTAGCCCGGCGCGATAAATCCAAGCTTATCTTCCATCTTTATTGCCCGTGCGGCGTAGATAGTGGCCATCCTAATAGCCTCTATCAACGGAATTTTCAAAAACTTCATGGCATTCTGGACAGCCTCCTGCATTGAAATAGCCGAGCCAGCAAGTGTTCCCTCGCTATTCCTGTAAAACCCATCTTCTCCTAAGATGGCATCAAAATCGCCAAATTTGAAACTTTTCACTTTTCGACTTAATAATGCAGCATCACTAATCAGGAAAAGTTTTTCCTGTTTTAACTTCCACGCAATTTCGGCAGCAGCATAACTACAATGACCGCCGTCAAGTATTATGGGCGCATACACGTTATTGTTATTAAGCGTTGCGCCCGCCAGCCCGGGTTCACGATGCTGTAATTGAGTCATTGCATTAAATAAATGCGTAACGAGGGATATGCCTTTTGAAAAGTAATACTGAGCCTGCTCATACGTCATGTTTGAATGACCTGCAGATATTATAAAGCCGCTGTCAAGTAGCAATTCAAGCTGTTCATCATCAAAACATTCCGGCGCAATTGTCATTACTTTTATTACATCCCTGCCGCAGGTAATAATCTCATCCAATTCTTTCATTGTAGGTTTTCTGACCTGGCTGGCCGGGTGCGCTCCCCGCTTTAAGGGATTAATGAATGGCCCTTCCAAATGCATTCCTACAACACCTTCATTATGCCGGTGCATATAATCTTTAACAACCCCAATAGCTGATATTATCGTGTCATGTGCAGAAGTAATGAGACAAGGAAGTACATGCGTCGTTCCATAAAGCTTGCTTGTTTGGCAAATGTCATGTAATGTTGCCTCATTGGGGTGTTGGCTAAAGTAGAACTTCTCACCGCCATTAATATGGATATCAATAAATCCTGCGGAGATATTAGCTCCCTCCAGATCTATATGTTTTGCATCTGCTGGTATGTCGGTTGAAACTCCTGCAATGATATCCTGATCGACTATAATCGCATGATCAGCAAGTACTGTTTTACCAGTAAAAATTTTACAATTATGCAGGACCGTTTTCATTTTCGTCGTTTATGCAAAGGAATGATATTCTGATTAAGGTTCAGTTATTAGCTAAAAAATAACGAACGCCTTAAGAGCAATGAATTAATATTGCTTACGGAAAAAGTACTCTTTTATAATTTCATTAGCAACATATTATTTATGAATAAACAAACCCGCATCAATACGATTTTCACTGACCTCGGAGGGGTAGTGCTAACGAACGGCTGGGATCGTAAAGCACGTGGGGAAGCTATTAGACTTTTCGACCTTGATGCGGCGGAAACCGAGGAGCGGCACCATCTTACTTTTGATACGTATGAAGTCGGAAAATTAACGCTTGAGAATTACCTTGAACGAGTTGTTTTTTACAAGAAGCGAAAATTTACGCCTGAAGAATTCCGGAATTATATGTTCAGTTGCTCGAAAGCATATCCCGAAATGATAAACTTGTATAAAGAGTTAAAGTTAAAATATGGGTTGAAGATTGCCGTGGTAAACAATGAAGGCCGGGAGCTGAATGATTACCGCATCCGAAAATTTAAACTTCGCGACTTTGTTGATTTCTTTATTTCTTCAAGTTTTGTACATTTTCGAAAACCGGACGCTGACATATTCAAGTTAGCACTTGACGTGTCCCAAACACCCCCGGTAAACAGTCTTTATATCGATGATAGGCCTTTGTTTGTGCAGGTTGCAGCCGGCGAGGGAATTAAAGGTATAGTTCATACAGGTTATGAAAGTACAGTAGAAGCGTTAGCTAAATTTGGTTTAACCCTCTAGCCTTGTTACGCCGTCTGCTGTTTCTACAATTGTAGCTTCAGGTAGAATATTATACTTTTTGTAATATGCTTCTGAGGCAGATTGTATAAATCTGGTCACAGAATTTTCTGCAATAATATTAATAGTGCATCCGCCAAATCCACCCCCCATTAACCTTGCGCCAATCACTGCGTCGTCAGCTTCAGCAAGCTGAACAAGGAAATCAAGTTCCTCACAACTTACTTCGTACAAATCGCGCAAACCATTGTGAGTTTCGAACAGCAAGCGGCCAAACTCAATGAGCTTATTTTCATGAAGGTATTTGGAAGCCAGCTCCGTCCGATTAATTTCTTCAATTACATAGAGGCATCTCTTGTAGACCTCATCACGCATCGCGGTTTTATATTGAAGTAGCTCCTCCACCCCACTAATATCCCGAAAACTTTTAACTTCAGTATGACTGCCGATAATCTCAAGCCCTTCCTTACATTGTTTACGCCGAACGTTGTATTCGCTTGCAGCAAGGGTATGATGCACTTTGCTGTTCAACAAAACAATCTGGTAACCTTCGATCTGCAGAGGGATGTATACATGATTAATTGACTGGCAATCTAGAAGAATCACCTGCCCTTTCAAACCCATCATATTTGCAAACTGATCCATTATCCCGCACTGTACAGCAGGGTAGCCATGTTCGGCGCGCTGGCACAATAGCGCAAGCTGCATGCGGGTAAGATTTGCGCCCAGCAATTCGTTAAGTGCCAGCGCCAGCCCTCCCTCCACTGCCGCCGATGAGCTCATGCCACTGCCCCGTGGAATATCTCCACCAAATACACAATCAAATCCCATTATTTCTACGCCAAGCAATTTGAACTCATTTACCACGCTTAAGACGTAATTTTTCCAATTATCTTCTTTGTGGATATCATCAGCGCCTGTTGTATAAGCTTCTCCAAAATCATGTGAATAAAAATTAATTTCTTTGCCTCCATTTAGTGCAACAGCATAATAAACCCCCTTACTAATTGCAGCCGGCATAACGAAGCCATCGTTATAATCAACATGCTCGCCGATAAGGTTGATGCGACCCGGAGAAAAATATAATTGAGGGACCGATGAAAATCTTTTACCATATTCAGCTAACATATTTTGCGGAAAAATATTCATGTCAGATTTAAATTATTGATTTTATTTTAAAGTTAGTAATGAACTCTTTTTGCTCCCCCGGTTGCAGGATTGCAAGTCCCATTTGGTTATTAAATGCGTCGGGGGCGGAACTTATATTTTCGAGCGCAATTGAACGCCTGGTTGGCGGGGTATACAATTGAAGGTATGGGTATGACTTATCCGGACGAATTTCGAGCTGTATCATTTTTGCAGGATCTCTTAACACCACCATTGGCTGGCAAGTTGAGAAATCTAGTTCATAGCAATTGTCAATAAAAACATCCCCTATTTCTTTTAATGAGTTGAACTCATCGTAAGGCGTAAGCTTACCGGTTGGTATTAGTTCATCATCAAATTCAACCTTTCGGATAGCCTGGAACTCCATTTGAAGATCATCGATAAGACCGCCAAAAGTAAAATAAGGATGCCAGCCATCTGCAATAGGAATGAGCCCCTCACCGGAATTAGTAATGAAGGTATTAACGGAAAGCGAGTTATTAATTTTTAGTTCATATCTCACCATGCATCGGTAAATAAATGGATAGCCTTTATCTGTACCCATGTAGTCATAAATTAATTCCACTATGGCAGACTCTTCGCCTCCACGGTGTGAAGCTACTTCAAATGCGGCATCGTATATAATGCCGTGTAAAGCATGCCTGAGAAGGTAAAACTTTTCGACCTGGTAATCTGCTCCGGCAAAATTATATTTTCCTTCATAGAGCCTGCAAACAAAGGGCGAGAGCTTCGCGCTTTTAAATCCACCGCTTTCAAGTTGTGTCCTAAGTGAATGTTCATCTGGATAATGATCTACCACATTCATGAGCTCGCCCCGGTGATACACTTCAAACCGATGAAGCATCGCGCCGTTATGAGGCGCAATTGCCACCGATGTTTGCGAGGAAGTATCTTCCAGTATAACAAGGTCAATTCCATTCTCTGTTACAAACCGGGTTTTAAACATGCTCATAAATTGATTTTCTTGCTTTACTAATCTTCGTGCATTTTAATTTTCGACTTATTAAAACCGTATGCGCAATGCCTACAACCGTTCATGCAACAATAACCGCGCAAAAAATGATAAAGCTCAGTAAAAACCCAGTTGTTATTTTCAATATAGTAATGTAATCCTTCCTCAAGTTCAGTGGGGTTTGAAGGAAAAGATAATCCGACGGCTTTTTGTACCAGTTCCTCGTGATGTTGCAGGCAGTTGTTACATAAGCAATCGTATTTAGTGCCTTTCAGGAATTTGATGCAATCCTCACTGAGCTTAAGGAGTGAACAGGCGCATGCATGAACAGCGGATTTATTACATTGAAAAAAACTTCCGCATCTCCCGCAATTTTGCCCTGTTTGATTGTCCATTACTTTATGATGGTTAGGGAAAAATATGTTTCTCCTCATCAACGAAGTTAAGCACACTTAAAAATACATTAGCGTATAATTAGGGCAAAAATCTTTAAGTTTTTCATAGCCTTCCCGGAGGTAAAATTGCGGCATTCACAGACACTGGGCATTTTTTCTCGATCAAAACCAAAAAGAAAATTACCGGGTTACCCGGGCATGCTTATTTCCATTCATTTAGGACATTTGCCACTTATGGGATGCCCCCGCCTTGGTTTCTGTCCCCTTGATTCGCTACAGTCAATATCTTGACCTAGAATAGATTAACACAAATAGTGTAAGGATGTTAAGCCCATGGGAGCTCAAAAGAAGAATTTGCAGTTGGACTCCAGCATATCATCTGTAAATAGCACATTTAAGATGGTATCAAACGAGCCGTTTAGTCAGCAAATATGATTTAAGTTATGCATTTATTTTCTTGAGCAACATCATGAAACTGAATTTTCCAGTTCACCAAGACATTAGTTTATTTTCATTTATTTAGGACGTTTACCACTTATGGCATGCTATTCCGTGCTCACAATCCACAAGTAAGTTTACATTTTATGGAAAACATCAGGACAAAAGCATACGGCGCATCGGGGACAATATTGGTAGGCAAAAAACTGGAGTTAATGGAAATCGAGCGCCAGGGACCGGCACCTGATGAAGTATTAATAGAGGTGTTGTACTGCGGGGTATGTCATTCCGATGTTCACCAGGTAGCAAACGACTGGAATAATACTATCTATCCCTGCGTGCCCGGGCATGAAATCATCGGAAAAATTACGGACGTTGGAAAGGCTGTAACCAGGTTTAAGGAAGGAGACATTGTAGGTGTTGGTTGTATGATAGATTCGTGCAAACAATGCAAATCCTGCGCCCAGGGCGATGAACAGTTTTGCATGGGAACCCACGGGATGACCATGACCTATAACGGGTACTGGAAACCAAATGATACAGACTTTAATAGTTATGGCGGATTTTCTACCCATATCGTTGCCAATGAAAAGTTTGTTCTAAATATTCCGGATGGTATGGATATTACTGCAGCAGCGCCCATATTATGTGCAGGCGTAACTACATACGCGCCTTTGAAACACCGGCAAATCAGGATAGGCGATAAAGTAGGTGTTATTGGGATCGGCGGTTTGGGTCACATGGGAGTGATGTTAGCAAAAGCTATGGGAGCGACGGTGACGGCCATCACTACCGACAAAGAAAAAAAGAAGGCTGCCCTTGCAATTGGTGCCGACGCCGTATTAATTTCTACGGATAAGGATGCCATGAAAGCACAGGAGATAAGTTTTGATTTTCTGCTTTGCACCATTCCGGAAGAGTTCGATGTAAATCCTTATATCTGCTTGCTGGCTCCAAGAGGCAGCATGGTTACTGTGGGATTGCTCGGCCCTTATAAGTCTCCAACTAACAATATTGAAATGGCTAAATATTCTCGTAGCCTTGGCGCTTCAATTATTGGTAGCATTGCTGAAACTCAGGAAGTGCTGGACTTCTGTGCAATGCACGGGATTTTACCACAGGTAGAAATGATCGATATTCAGGATATTAATGAAGCTTTTGAAAAGATCAGAGATGAGGAAGTACGGTTCAGGTATGTGATCGATATGAAATCGTTAAAATAAGCATGTAGAATAATATAGACACAGCGGCTTCCGAATGGGAGCCGCCTTTTTAATGCCGATGCATATAAAATTTATTTCTGGTCTGGCTGAATTGAATACAAAACGTATCCCTTCAACTGGTAATTTGATAGAACTGTTTGAGCTGTCAAAGAGACTTTTACTTCCGGCAACAGATCTTCCGGTTGAAACTGGAAGAATGCCATCGCCTGCCCGCAGGCAATTATTCGTGCGCCCATTTTTTCAAGACTCGTCAGGAGCTTTACGTTCGGATTGTCAATGTGATATTTTTTCTGATATCGCTGGTTATTGCTTATTGCATTCAATGCCCCGCCATGTACAACAATTACAGGCATAATTTTATTTAGCGAAATGCCTGATGCCACGTGCAGGTTAATCAGCCTGGCGATTTCCACTAGCGAATAATTGAGTTCCTTAGCAACTGAGTCGGGGTTTTTCACCGTCACCTCAAATAGTAATTTATAATCTTGTTTAAGGTCGGGCACTTCGGTAATATTCTTCACCGGTATCACGCCTGAATATTCACCAGCATTAACGGCCGGGAAAATGCTGACAGCCTTAATGTGAGCCCAATGCGCCGTTTCAGCAAATTGGGCTTCCAATTTTAGCGAATCAGCATGCACTATCGCTTTAAAAATGCTGTCTTTTTTGACTTTCACAGAGTCTGTTTCCAGAGCCATCTGAGCAAAAGCAGAAAAGCATAAAAATAATCCAGCAACAAGAAAAAACATTTTGACTTTCATACCCATTTTTTTACTAGTAAGATACAATATTAAGAGAAGTAATAATATCTTTAAAACAATATGATTACTTGTCGCTAATTTCGGGATTGCTTTTTATGTTCTAAAAATGAGTAACAGATCTATTTTAAGATATTTCCTGATCGTTTTGATGGGCTTAATTTTAGGCTCTGTCTTGTTATATAAGTCGATCCCGAACCCTTCTACCACCGAAAATTCATCGCCCAAGGCATTTTCAGACGAACCACTTTTAAATAATCTTCCTGAATCAGCAAAAAAAACTCTTCTGATTTATGGAAGAGAACTCATTATAAATACTGCTGCATACCTTGGACCAAACGGATCCATTGCATCTATCAGTAATGGGATGAATTGCGGCAATTGCCACTTGGAAGCGGGTACGCGGAGCAACGCAAATGCGTATATAAAAGTTGCAGCCACTTATCCAAAATTTAAGCCTCGTAGTGGCAGGGTCGAGTCTGTAACATTCAGGGTAAATGACTGCCTGCAGAGAAGCCTTAATGGCCAGATACTTGATACCCTTAGCATGGAGATGATGGCAATCGTGGCATATATTAAATGGACGGCTGGGATTAGCAGGCCCGATCACGGAGAGATCCATCCCGGAACTCCCGAATTGCCCGTATTGGCCCGTGCAGCTTCAGTGATTAACGGAAAAGATGTCTTTAGGACAAATTGCGTTGTTTGTCATGGTAACAATGGACAAGGCCAGTTACTACCGGGCGCTACCGGTTATAAGTATCCGCCGTTATGGGGCGACAAAAGTTACAACGTGAGTGCAGGAATGTACCGTCTCTCCAAGCTGGCAGGGTTTGTAAAGTACAATATGCCGTATACCGAGAAGCAGGGGGCACCCATGTTAACCGACGAGCAGGCATGGGATGTCGCTGCTTTTGTAAATTCTCAGCCGAGAGGTAATAAACGTTTTGGATCAGACTGGCCAGAGATGGCAGCGAAACCCTACGACTATCCATTTGGACCTTACGCTGATGCATATTCTGAAGAAAGGCATAAATATGGACCCTACGGGGATATAAAGAAAAAATAGAGCCTGTTGGCATAATCTTGCATGCGCTCTTGACAAGAAAAGAACACAGCTAAAATAATACTTTGCATTGACAGAATTTCACCAGAAGAAATTAAATTGATTGGTTTATCTCTCGATACGAAGACTATAAATGAAAACGGTCAGTCTGCCATTGATTGTGGCAGGCACTGGCAGAAGTTTGAAGTAGGAAAGTATGCAGATAGGATTTCTGGAAAACTAACCGATGAGATATTTGCCGTGTATTATAATTATGAAGGAGATTACTCCAAACCGTATTCCTACTTTATCGGTTGCCGGGTGGAGGAACTAACTGACATCCCGGAAGGCATGGCGTCACTCACTATCCCACAAGCACATTATGCTAAATTTATTGCCAGGGGAGAGATGCCCGGTTGTGTAGCTAACGAATGGGTGAACATTTGGGAATCGGATTTACGCAGAGCGTACCAGGCAGACTTTGAAATCTATGATGAGCGGAGTACAGATTGGCAGAGCGCAGAGGTTGGGATTTATGTGGGGGTACTTAATTAACTGCGTTTCTAACTTTTCTGCTTTATTTATTGAGTGGTCCCGCCAAGAATCGAACTTGGATCTAAAGTTTAGGAAACTTCTATTCTATCCATTGAACTACGGGACCAGAGAAATTAGAAACTAAAAGGCAAGCTTACCTCAAATCTGCAAAAACAAAAAATCCTTTGCTATTAATGCTTTTGGCTATCATTTTTTAATTTCCGGAGGGCAAAAATAATGTTTTCTATTTACCAAAAATCGAAAATATAAAAAGTCAAACCTTATCCTATCTTTGCCTCCCGGTAAAATTTTTGTCTCCCGGTAAATTTTCTTGAGTATGAAATGGATGAACACGATCATTAAATACCGTCTGTGGCTGGGGCTTTTTTTGCTGGCTGTTGCCATCTTCGTTAATTATCAAACCAGTTTCTGGCCGTCTTTTATACTTTATTTACTGGCTGTGGTATTAATTGCCGGCCATTTTCTTTTCGGCCCAATGCGCCTAATCCAGGCACATATGGAGGAAGGTGATATGCCTGCCGCGAAAAAGGTGGTTGATGGCATTATGTTCCCGGCATTGCTGATCAAACCTATGCGTTCGGTTTATTATACCATTAAGGGTAACCTGGCCATGGTCGACCAGGATTATGATAACGCTGAAAAGCACATGAAGCAGAGTATTGCGCTGGGGGGTGGGCAATTAACTAAGGCTGCCGAAGGCCCAAACAAGCTCCAACTAGGCATGCTGCAGATGCAAAAAGGCAACATCAAGGAAGCAGAAAGTTATATCCGCCAGGCAATCCGCGCTGGTTTACCGGATAAGGAAAATAATGCGGCTGCTTATCTGCAGCTGTGTTCTATCATGATGAACAAAAGAGAATTCAGGGCGGCGAAAGAATATTTTAAGAAGGCCAAGAGCTTCAAGGCTACCACGCCCCAGATCGTTGATCAAATCAAGCAGATTGAAAAGTATATCACGCGTATGCCGGGATAGGGGAACCACAGAGTTCAATGAGTTTAGAAAAGGAGTTTTTAGAGTCATTTTAATTAGAACATAGCTCTTTTCCTCCGTATCCCCTCTTTCACCTGTGTGGTAAAAAATTTAAAATAGTTTCTCCACGGCTGCAAACCTATAATCAAAGATTTCCTTCAGTTGTTTCTTCACAAAAAGGGTATTCGCAATATCTCCAAAAAACCAAAAAGGCATTTTGTAGTGAACAATGTCCGTCATTTCAACCCCTCCTTCCGTTTCTTTAAAATGGTGCTGATGGTGCCATAAACTGTAGGGCCCAAAGCGCTGTTCATCCACGAAATATTGCTGATCCTGCACATGCGTTATTTCCGTCATCCAGTATAACGGGATTCCCAAAACCGGTTTCACTGTATACTCAATGATTTGACCGGAATACATTTTCTCCCCATGATATTTCGAAACGATTTCAAAACCCATTTTTGCCGGCGTGATTTTTTGGAGATTTGCAGGACTGCTGAAAAAATCCCATGCCCGTTCGAGACTAATTGGCAGGAACTGGACCGTTTTTAAAGAATAAACCTTACTCATATTGCCCTGTTTAACAAGCAATCGATCCTATTGTTCGGTTTCGGGCTGAAGTGTCGCCTCCCGAATTTATACCAGCTGAAGTTTCTAGCATAAAACTGGCACAAAATGAAATCAAAGATTTTTGTCGTTTTCTTAAAAGACACTTTTTAAAAAACGACAAAGAGCATTTTTATCTTCCGTTATTCTAATTCGGCAATCAGGTTTCAGATTTTGATCGGCAGAAAAGATGCAATGGCCAGAGTCCGCGACTTGCCATAATATATCGGTGCTGCGATATCATATCTTTACAATATGTTAGCATACAAGGAAAAACTGCTGGAAAAATTTCTCGAGGAATATGAAAAACTCAATGAACAGCAACGTATTGCGGTTGATACTATCGAGGGGCCGGTGATGGTGATAGCAGGGCCGGGAACGGGCAAAACTCAAATCCTGGCTGCACGCATCGGAAAGATTTTACTTGAGCCTGATACTAATCCGGATAATATCCTTTGCCTCACCTACACGGATGCGGGTGCAATCGCCATGCGTCGTCGCCTGCAACAATTGATTGGCGCGGCCTCCTATAAGGTTAATATCTACACCTTCCACGCATTTTGCAACGATGTTATACAGGACAACCTCTCCTTTTTTGAGAAAAATTCACTTGATGCCATCTCAGAACTTGAGAATATTCAGCTGTTTAAAACCCTGATCGACAATTTTAAAAAGGATCACCCGCTCAAACGTTATCGCGGCGATGTTTATTACGAAATTAACAACCTGCAAAATCTTTTTAGCGCAATGAAACGTGAGGGATGGACAGCAGCCTTTATCGAACAAAAAATTGACGAATTCATCAAAGATCTTCCACTTCGGGATGAGTATACTTACAAAAAGAAATACAGAAATTTTAATGCCGGCGATCTGAAACAGGATAAGATTAATGACGAAACAGAAAAAGCAGAGAAGCTTCGTGCTGCGGTTTTAGAGTTCGACAAGTACCAGGCGCTAATGCGCCAAAAAAACCGCTATGATTTTGATGATATGATCAATTGGGTAATCAGGGTATTTGAGGAAAATCCAAATATCCTCGCTGATTACCAGGAGCGATTCCAGTACATTCTTGTTGATGAATACCAGGATACAAGCGGCACCCAAAACCGTCTGGTAGAGCTTCTTATCAGCTACTGGGACCAGCCGAATGTCTTTGTGGTAGGAGATGATGACCAGAGTATCTACCGGTTCCAGGGGGCAAACATAGAGAATATGCTGGGCTTTGCTGATAGCTACACGAATGAACTAAAAACAATTGTGCTTACGAACAATTACCGCAGCACGCAGCCCATACTGGATCTTGCAAGAAGACTAATTGGTAACAATGCAGAGCGACTTATTCATAAGCGCGATGGGCTTAGTAAAGATTTATTGTCATCCCGGGAGGGGATAAAAGACTTGCTGCACAACCCGGTAATTACGGAATATAATTCCATACGGGATGAAATGGCACATATTACCATCTCGGTTGACGCGCTGTTGCTTAACGGAACAGCGCCCGGTAATATTGCAGTCATCTATAAGGAAAACCGGTATGGAGAGGAATTGGCAAACTACTTTCGTCTTAAAAATCTACCGGTATACAGTAAAAGAAGTCTAAATATCCTCGAGCACCCATTTATTAAAAAAATAATAGTGCTGCTTCGCTACCTTAACGCCGAGCACGATATCCCTTACGGTGGCGATGAAATGCTTTTTGAAATACTTCATTACGACTTCTATGAAGTGCCGCCCATGGAGATTGCAAAACTAACAGTGGAGGTAAATAGCAGGAAGTACAACGATGAGCAAACCTCGCTGCGCAGAATGTTGTACGACAGAAGCATCAGGCCGCCGAGGGATTTGTTTGACAAAGGCCTGCATGAAAAATTAAAACTGGTAAGTCGGATTATCGAACAACTGATTGCCGATGTCTCTAATGTAACGCTGCAGCAATTGTTTGAAAATATCATCCGTCAAGCCGGGATACTTGAGTATGTAATGAAGCATCACGATAAAATCGTGCTAATGCAACTTCTTACAGTGCTTTTCGACTTTATAAAGGAAGAAACCAGTCGCAACCCCTACCTCGACCTTACAGGCCTTACCGCTATTATCGACCTTATGGAGAAAGAAGAATTAAAACTTTCTTTTAACCAGGTAGCAGGAAGTGATAGGGGCGTAAACCTTTTAACAGCCCACGGCAGCAAGGGGCTCGAGTTTGAACATGTATTCTTTGCAGGCGTAAATGCTTCTTCGTGGGAAAAGAAAAGGAAACCGGCCAGCGGGTACAAACTGCCAGATACTATGTTTTCATCACTTCCAAAAGCTAACGATGAAGAAGAATTACGTCGATTATTTTATGTGGCCATTACAAGGGCGGAAAAGCATTTGCACATCTCCTATGCAAAATATAAGAATGACGGAAAGGAAATAGAACCCTCTATGTTCCTCGCGGAAATACAGCACGAACAGCCATTGCCGGTCGTTCGGATTTCCCTTACCGAAGATGAGAAGCTGGAATTTCAAAACCTGCAGTTCCTGGCGCAGGCACCAGAAATTGAGCGTAGTGAAGAGGACTTTATTACGCCCTTGCTTGAAAAATTTGTGATGAATGTTACCGCGCTAAGTGCTTATCTAAATTGCCCACTCGGATTTTACTATAAAAATCTTATTCGTATTCCCTCGGGGAAAAATGAAGCCACGGAATTTGGAAGTGCGATACATCATGCTGTAGAAAAATTATTTAGAAAAATGCAGGATGGCGGCAATGAAAAGTTTCCTTCTAAAGATGAAATGGTGGAAGACTTTAAATGGTACATGAACCGGCACCGCGAGAATTTTACCAGGGAAGCCTTTGCACGAAGAATAGAATATGGAGATGAAGTTTTGCGCAACTACTATGATAAATACATCAGCAGCTGGAACAAAGTTGTGGCAGTTGAAAGAAATATACGCGGCATAGTTGTGAACGGCGTACCCCTAAAAGGTAAGCTCGACAAACTTGAATTTAACGGCAAAGAAATTAACGTTGTTGACTACAAAAGTGGGAATATTGATAACGCGCTTCCGAAGATGAAACCTCCGCACGAGAAGGATCCTAATGGCGGAGACTACTGGAGACAGGCTGTATTTTACAAATTGCTAATTGATAATTACCAGCAAAAAGATTGGCAGGTAATAAGTACCGAATTTGATTTCGTGGAGCCCGACAAGAAAAAAGAATACCGCAAAGAGAAAATCGTTATTACACCGCAGGATACAGAAACTGTAAAACAGCAACTAACCGAGGTGTGGGCAAAAATTCAGCAACGCGATTTTTATACAGGGTGCGGAAAGGAAGATTGTCATTGGTGCAATTTTGTAAAGGACAACAGACTTGCTGTCGCCCTTCATGATATTGAAGAAGAGGCAGATGCAGAAGCTTAAGCAGCGTGAAATGTTTGCGAAACTTTCAATAGACAATACATTCAGTTAATTTCTTCCAATACCTTCACAAAAAAAATTTTAACCGGCTCATGAATCAAAAGTTTCTTTTTTTCGCAGGCTTAATGCTTACCTATATAATGACAATTATAGGAGGTGGTTGTGCCCAGGTAGGTATGCCTACAGGTGGGCCAAGGGATACATTGGCGCCGGTTCTTTCACGGTCCACCCCGGTAGCGCGTGATCTGAATTTTAAAGGAAACAAAATTGTTCTCACTTTCGATGAATATGTTGAAATCCAAGATGTTCAGAATAATGTGCTGGTGTCGCCAGTGCAAAAAAACAATCCCGATATCCGATCGTTATTACGCACGGTAACGGTAAAATTGAAAGATAGTCTGCGCCCGAACACCACCTATAGCATAAACTTTGGTAATTCTATTAAAGACGTGAATGAAGGAAACGTTTTCAAAAACTATACTTATATTTTTTCCACCGGTAACCAAATCGACTCACTTACCCTTTCGGGCCGGGTCTTCATGGCCGAGACTGGCCTGGTCGATACAACTTTAAATGTGCTGCTTTATAAAGATGCAAACGACAGCTCGGTATTAAAAACAAGGCCCGACTACATGGCGCGCATAAACGCCGACGGAAGTTTCAAGTTCGATTATCTTCCTGCAGCTGCTTTTAATATTTATGCACTTAAAGATGGTGATGGCGGCAAATTTTACAATTCAAAATCAGAGACTTTCGCTTTTAGAACCGATAATAAAAAAGTAAACACTACAGACACTGCGACCGATCTTACTCTCTATGCGTATGTGCAGGAAAAGCCGCGCACACAGGCAGCTACATTATCCAAATCGCCAGCTCTGCCCGCTGCCAAAAACACCAAGAATGATAAACGCTTGCGCTACCAGGCAAGCCTTGGCCAGCCCCCCTTACAGGATTTATACACTCCTCTCCAATTAACTTTTACCAACTCTATAAAAACTTTCGACACGCAAAAGATTTACCTTTCTGACACAAATTACGTTCGCCTAGGTGGCGTTAAAACAACATTTGACAGTACACGCAGGATCGTTAGCTTCCAGCCTTCAAGCTGGCAGCCCGAATCAAAATATGTATTGCTTATCGACAAAACGAGCATTGAAGATTCGACAGGCGCAACACTTACAAAGAATGATACGCTTCGTTTTGCAACTAAGAGAGTAGAGGATTACGGGAAATTATTACTTAGGTTTACCGGTCTCGATATAAAGCTTCATCCTGTACTGCTAATAATGCAAAATGACGTTATTAAATCATCATATCCACTTACCGCGAATGAATGGAGCAATGGTACGTTTTCGCCAGGGGAGTATGTACTTCGGATTCTGTATGACACGAATAACAACGGTGTTTGGGATCCCGGTAATTATTCTAAAAATTTACAGCCGGAAAAAGTGGTAGGCATTCCTCAAAAATTGTCCTTGCGTGCAAACTGGGATAATGAACGGGATATAAAGCTATAATGGAGCTGCTATTAATTTAAGGCAGGTCTGAGGGCACGTTCGAGGTCTCAACTAAGTTGAGACCTACGGGTGTCAACTTTTAAAGGTTGACACCTAATAACACCCCGAAAAATAGTCTAAATACAGCATTGAAAATTGTCGCTTCGAAGATCCTGGCAGTGAAATGATTTTCACTCGTAGATTTCACAGAATCATTCTTCGAACGCTTTAAAGAAGTGGAAAAAGCTCAAGAGCTATGGTGCAATCACCATTGAAAAAAAATACGCGTGTTATAAATTGCGATATGCCGATTCCAATTCGATACAGAGCTGAATTTTTTGAAGGTCAATATTTCCACGTATTTAACCGAACCAACAATAAGGAAATCTTATTTCTTTCAGATGAGAATCGAACCTTCTTTCTTACGCAATTTGAGAAACATTTATCAGCAGGTGTCGATGCAATTTGCTGGGCACTCCTAAACAACCACTTTCATCTTTTTTTAAGAGTCAAGTCCCAGGGAGCTATTGTCGATTCATTATCGCAAATGAAAACGCGCCACTCACTGGATCAAAGACGCTACCTGGCCGGCGAAGTATCAGTAAATATTTTGTTGCAACAATCGTTCAAACGTTTTTTTCAGTCGTATGCACAAGCGTTCAACAAGCAACACAACCGCTCAGGAAATCTCTTCCGCAGGCCCTTTCGGAGGGTAGCAATCTTAAATGACTCTTATTTTACTAAAATAATCGTCTACATACATACCAATCCCTGGAAGCACAGGGTTTTTGAAGATTTTACAAAGTATAAGTGGAGTTCTTATGAGTCATTCGTCAAGGGTTCTGGTCTCAATGCGGTTGAACAGGAGGTAATTGACTGGTTTGGCGGAACCGATAATTTTATAAATGTCCACTTAAATGCAACTCCAATTTATAAGAATTTGGGATTGTAGATGGGTGAGACCTTGAGGTGTCAACCTTTAAAGGTTGACA
>JANXYS010000220.1 GCA_025355935.1 Chitinophagales bacterium
ACTTCTCCAAAAAAGGAAGCAGTATTCAAATCTTTGAGCGCTTTATATGAAAGTGGATTAAAGGGATCAGATGAAAATATAAAAGTAATTGACGTTGACATATCCACTGATAAGTTCATTATTTTCAGTGATCAGCACAAAGGAAATAAGAGCTGGGCAGATGACTTCAATAGTTCGGAAATTAATTATGTGGCGGCTCTGAAATATTATCATCAAAATCAGTTTAATTTCATCAACCTGGGTGATAGCGAAGAGCTTTGGAAGTTTAAGCCGGCGGAAATTCTACCAGCTAATATTAAGGCTTTTGAAGCCGAGTCGGCATTTCAACCAGACAGGTATCACAAAACCTTTGGCAATCACGATATCATCTGGAAAAATAAACTGGACGTCATCCTGCTCCTCAAAAAATATTTTTCGATGCCGCTACCAGTTTATGAAGGCGTATTGCTAAAGATAAGCAGTGGCCTCTTTCCTTTAACTATATTTTTAACTCACGGCCACCAGGGCGACCTGATGAGCGATAACAATCGTTTGAGTACGTGGATCGTTGCACATATCTGGATGCCACTTCAACGATATCTTCATTTAAATATCAATGCGCCGAGCAAAGATTTTTCATTAAGAAACCAACACAATATTATGATGCACGAATGGAGCAATCAGCAAAAAAACCTGGTATTGGTAACAGGGCATACGCATCAACCCGTTTTTGCCTCTGGCAAGTATTACAACCACCCTTCCAATAATATAGGACTCACCGTTGAACATTCAGAAATAAAGCCATCTTATTTTAATAGCGGATGTTGTTGTTTCGAAGATGGAGATATTACAGGTATTGAAATTGAAGCTGGCGGAATGAGATTGATTAAATGGTATGACGAGGAACATGGGTCGAAACGAAAGGTGTTAGAAGAGATTGCAATTGATGATCTCATCAAAGATCTGCGTGACCGAGATTAATCACATGAATTTAGCAGATAACACAAATAAGACTTTGCGTTCTGGACCCGTTAAATCACCTGGTTGATCAAGACCTATAAAGTGGCGTCGAAAAGCCTGAATGGCTGCCGCTCTTACTTTTACATCATACCCTATTATTCTTAGCAGCATATCATCGCTGATACCGGGAGGAACAACAACACCTGATGTATCGCTGTACCACAATCCATAGCCCTGGCTTGCCAGTATCTTCCAGGGAAAAGTTACATTAGGGTCATTCTTCCTGGCAGGAGCTATATCACCATGACCTATAAAGTTGGCTGATGGGATATTATAAGTTTTTTTAAGATCGGATAATAAACCGAGGAGGCAGTTAATCTGTGCCCGGGAGAAACTGTCGACCCCGTTATTATCAATCTCTATTCCGATGGAAGAAGAATTTATATCAGAATTATTTCCCCATTTAGCGCTGCCTGCATGCCAGGCACGGAGATAGTCGTTTAACATGTGGTGCAATGTTCCATCCTTACAAATTACATAATGCGCACTAACTTCTGTACGTTCAAGAGTAAAAGTTTGTAGTGTTTGTTCGCAACTGTTTTGCGCAGTATGATGGATGATCACCATATTAGGCTTGCGCATTCCGAAATTGGTAGTACCTACCCAGTAGACCGGCTGTTTTATTGAATCTGCTGAAGTCGGAACAAGAGGTTGCGCCTTCAGGATCTTCGCGAATTCCCCTGCCTTTTTTTTATAAATGTTATTGGTTGCGGTATATGGGTGTGAACTACATGACCATACTCCGCAACTAAATAACATTATTAAGCACCAGCCCAGCCGCGTATTAAACATATTATTAAGTTGACGATAATAAACACTCCATTTTTTATAAAAAGTTTTTTACGAACGACGCTTCGTCGCCAACTTGTATATAACGAGTACCAGGATGGCACCTCCCACTGAGCTTACGTAGCTATGCCAGTTCCATTCGGTCGCATCCTGCCAGCCGAAAAGAAATTTTGCGATGGCTCCGCCCACAAAAGCGCCAACAATTCCAATTATGATTGTAATGATCCAACCATCAGGATCGTCTCCCCGATGCAAAATTTTTGCAATTATGCCCGCAATTAACCCAAAGAGAAGCCAAGATAAAATCCCCATAAAATGACAGTTTAAATTTATAAAATACTGATTGCTTATCTGCACAAAAAATGCCAAAGTAAACGAATGACTAATAAGTTGAATTTAGCGGGTCACTTTGCAGAAAAAACGATTCGCTTCCTGGTGTTTTAATCAATCCAATTTTGTGTTGGCGCATTATATTGTTAGATGACTCCTGCAAATATACCGTTCTGGAAAATAGCGCCGCTTGTGCGCCTCCTCTTTCCGTTTATAGCCGGTATCATGCTGGAATATTATTACATGTATGAATATTCATTTCTTCTACTGGCCTTAATATGCTACACTTCTGCAATTCTTATTTTTAATGTTTTTTCTCTGGAGACCAGATATCATACCTATAAACTACAGGGCATTATGATACAAATTGTATTATGTATCCTGGCAATGCTATTAACATATCAAAATGACGTTCGTAACAGGAATGAATGGTACGGTAACCAATACACGAAAAATGCTAAACTATTGGTTCGCCTCTGTGAACCGCCGGTGAGTAAGGCGAAAACTTTTAAAGCAGAGACTTCCGTTTTAGCAGTAGTTTTCCACGATACCAGTATGGTTTCCACCGGCCAACTAGATCTTTACTTTTCCCAGGATTCTAACCCTCGCCCCACTTTCGGTAGTATAATTTTGATTGATGCACCGATACAGGTAATAAAAAATACAGGTAATCCGGGAGCGTTCGATTACGAACGATATTCAAAACTGCAGGGGAAATTCCATACAGTATTTCTAACAACCGGAAGTTATATTATTATACCGGGCACCGATCACTTTGACATTAATAAATACCTTTTTCACGCAAGAGATTTTATTGTGAGTACACTTCAGGGGAGCCTGCCGATGGATAAGAAAGTCTCGGGTTTGGCAGAAGCCTTACTTATAGGTTATAAAGGTGACCTTGATAAAGAACTCCTGCAAGCTTACAGCAACACAGGCGTAGTACATATCATCGCAATTTCCGGGCTTCACCTTGGATTAATCTACGCGATGCTCACCTGGATATTCAATATGTTTCCCTTTATTCGAAAATCAAAACATGCAAAAGTTATTTTTATACTAGCCTTCCTTTGGCTATTCTCGTTTGTTACAGGCGCCTCTGCTTCCGTTTTAAGAAGTGCTGTAATGTTTACCTGCATTGTAATTGGGAAAAATTATTTTCGTTCGGCCTCTATCTATAACTCCCTTGCCAGCTCGGCATTTTTACTTCTATGTTATAATCCGTACTTCTTATGGGATGTGGGATTCCAACTTAGTTATACCGCCGTATATGGCATCGTATGGCTGCAAAAACCTATTTATAGGAAATTTTATGTACAAACTAAATTGTTGAATAAAATCTGGCAAATGACGGCGGTAACCATTGCGGCCCAAATAACAACGTTCCCAGTTTGCCTGTACTATTTTCATCAATTTCCAAACATGTTTCTGATAACAAACTTAACAGCTGTGCCTTTGTCTACCCTTATACTATTCGTGGAGATTATTATTGTAGCACTTGCATGGTGGCCGGCCGCAGCCATACTTGCGGGGAAATGCTGCTATGGTTTAGTCTGGATCATGAATAAAATAATCATGTATTGCAATGACGTCCCATATGCCAGGATCGATGCTATTCACGCAACTCTCTTTTCGACGGTTTCTCTGTATATTCTGTTACTCAGTAGTATTGCCTGGCTTCTACACAAGGCCAAGTTCTTTAAATACCTGGCTATCTGCGGGGGCCTTGCATGTATAGCTCTATTTATTGTGAACAAGCTTCAGAAGCAAGACCAGAAAAAAATTATTGTATATAACATTCCAAATAAAAAAGCGATCGATTTCATTAATCACGACAAATTTCTTTTTATCGGCGATAGCTCACTCCGTCAAAATGATGCAGCATCAAATTATTCATTAAAACCTACCCGAACTGAGTTCCAGGTTTCACAGGAAGTTGGAGAAATCAATGGCCTGATATTTCATGAACGGTACATTCAATTCCACACCAACACAATTATGATCATAGATTCTGCGGTAAATTTTTACTCGCGCACGTCACGTTTGAAAATTGATGTGCTCATAATTTCCGGAAATCCTTCACTCGATTTAGAGAATATAAATAAAGCTATTTGCGCGAAGGTTGTTGTTTTTGATGCATCTAACAGTTTGTGGAAAATTGCCAGGTGGAAAAAACAATGCGAACAATTACTTTTGCGGTGCTTTTCAGTTACTGAGAAAGGCGCATTCATCCTTGACATTCAGTAAAATCTACAAGATCTTCAACGATTTTTTAAATTATATACTGCTTCAACTTATTGAAATTAAATTTCCATGGAAAAGAGAATTCAGTCGGCACTTATTTCGGTTTTTTATAAAGACGGCCTATTGCCCATTGTAGAAACTCTCTCGAAAGCGGGAGTTAGATTGTATAGCACGGGAGGCACCCAGGAATTCATTGAGAAAGCAGGTATCACCTGCATACCTGTTGAGACACTAACAACATACCCATCTATTTTAGGGGGAAGGGTAAAGACGCTGCACCCCTCTGTATTTGGTGGCATTCTTGGAAAGCGTGAGGATGAGACCCATGTTGCTGAAATGAAGCAGTACGGCATCCCCGAAATTGATTTGGTTATTGTTGACCTTTATCCATTTGAAGAAACGGTTAAAGCTACGTCCGATGAAAATCTAATAATCGAAAAAATCGACATCGGCGGTCCATCAATGATTCGGGCAGCAGCAAAAAATCACAAGACTGTCTTAGTGGTGGCGGCAAAAAAAGAGTATGCCACATTGTTAGAGATTCTTGATACGCAGGATTGCACTTCCACCTTAGAACAACGCCGCCAATTTGCTATCCGCGCTTTTGATGTTTGCACTCAATATGACACGGCAATTTCCTCTTACTTCAGCGGGTTAAATATTGAAACTCCATTCAATAAAGAAAAAAAAGATCTAAGGTATGGTGAAAACCCACATCAGCAGGCTGCGTTTTATGGTAATCTAAATGAAATTTTCAACCAACTTCACGGAAAAGAACTGAGTTATAATAACCTGGTTGATGTTGATGCCGCTATTCAATTATTAAAAGATTTCAGTAATACTGAAGCGGCATTATTTGCAATCATTAAACACAATAATGTTTGTGGAGTTGCCATCCGTTCTGATTTGAAACAAGCATGGGACGCAGCTCTGGAAGGAGATCCTGAAAGTGCGTTTGGTGGGGTATTGGTGTGCAACAAGGCAGTAGATTCTGCCACAGCTTCTGCAATCCATGAACTCTTTTTTGAAGTATTAATAGCGCCCGCTTTTGCTGCGGATGCACTAACGATTCTCCAGCAGAAAAAAAACAGAATCCTTTTGCAGCTAAAACATAACCCTGAAAATACTCATCAGTATAAAACATTACTTAACGGAATCCTGATTCAAAAAAATGATGAGGGTAATTTTACTGAATGGAAGGAAGAAGGCGGAAGAGTTTCGACTGCTTTTGAAAGAAAAGACCTTGAATTCGCAAATGTTATTAGTAAGCATTTGAAGAGTAATGCCATTGCGATAGTAAAAGACTTACAGCTGCTGGGAAAGGGTTGTGGCCAGACAAGCCGTGTGGATGCTCTTAGGCATGCTATAGATAAAGCAAAGCAATTTAGTGCTGATCTGAGTGGTTCAGTTTTGGCGAGTGATGCTTTTTTTCCTTTTGACGATTGCGTTAAGATAGCCGCGGAAAACGGGATTGTTGCATTTATACAGCCCGGAGGTTCTATCCGTGATGCTGACAGCATAGCATTTTGCAAAGCCAATAACCTGGTAATGGTCATAACAGGCTTACGACATTTTAAACACTAGCATTTTTTGTTCAATATATTATTACGATATAAGCTTCAGCAGCCAGTGGATTTATAAACGATGAAAGGAAAAGGAAAAGGATATATTGCTCTGGGGATTACCAGTATCGTATGGGGTACCACCTGGGTAGCCAGCAAGATAGCAGTAACAAAATTACCGGCATTACAGATTGCATCAACAAGACAATTTATCGGGGGCAGTTTACTTGTATTGTTTTTTATTTTTTACAAAAAACATTCCCTTCCTTCCGCACGGCAATTTCGATGGTTAATAGTTATGGCCTTTCTCATGTTTGTATTTGCAAATGGTTTTAGCATGTGGGGCATACAATATATACCTGCTGGCCTTGGTGCTTTAATTGGCGCTCTATATCCATTATGCGTAGTAATCATTGAAGCCGTGTTTTTCAAAAATAGGAATATGACACTGGTTACCTTTGCCGGACTTTTTCTAGGTATTGCCGGAATTGGACTCGTTTTTCATGAGCATTCGTTTACAAGAACCAACCCGCATTTTATCCTTGGAGTTTGTTTATCCTTCATCGCTATGCTTGCATGGAGTTTAGGTACTGTGTTCTTATCCAGGAATAAGGTTAATATAAATCCCTACTATGGAACCGGATGGCAGATGCTCATAAGTTCAGTGGTCTTGTTCATAATAGCCCAAACTACACAGAAAACAATTCCACTTAGAGAGGTAGCCCTTGAAAGCTGGGGTATCATTGCTTACCTGGTAATCTTTGGCTCTGTTGGTGCATTCATCGCTTTTATTTACTCTATGAAAACATTACCGCCTGCTATTGCCTCCTTATATGCGTACATTAACCCATTGGTGGCAATGGTTGCAGCTGCTCTATTGCTCGGCGAGAAGCTTACAAAGAATATTTTATGGGGAGCCTTAATTACGTTGATTGGAGTATTTCTGGTAAACTACAGCATCAAAAGGATGAATGAAAAAATCATCCTGGAAGCTGAGCTATAAAGTCTTCGTAAAGCTCACGCCATCCAGTAAACGTAGAAGCACTGCCAAGAAACTGATTATGAAAAATGGTGATCATTACACCCCCCGCATCCCTGCAAACCTTAAGATAATGGT
>JANXYS010000245.1 GCA_025355935.1 Chitinophagales bacterium
TCACTTTCTCTTTAGCGGATCTTCAAAACCTGGCTCCCCGAAAACAAATTACAAGACATACCTGCGAGGAAGGTTGGACTGCCATTGCCGAATGGACAGGTGTGCCGCTAAGCCTGGTGCTCCAAAATGCAGGCATACTGCCTACTGCACGTTTCATTAATTTCTATGCTTATGATGGATATATGGAAAGTATAGACATGCTGGATGCTATGCATCCGCAAACAATGCTGGCCTACGGCATGAATGGTCGCAACCTGCCAATTCAACATGGTGCCCCTGTGCGTCTGCGCGTTGAAACACAGATTGGTTACAAAAGCGTCAAATACGTTCAACGGATTGTAGTTTCAGATAAGTTTGTTGATACCGGTGATTCAGGATGGGCGTGGTACGTGGGGATATAAGACGAATACTCTACTTTGAAATGTATAACGAAGCTAAATTATCGTGCGGCTTTTAATCTACAGAAGTATTTTAAAAGTATTAAACCAATTTTTTAGTCGACCCAGGATTGGTAAACAATACGTAACCGAAAAGGACTGAAAAGATCAAATAAACAATAGCGCATGCCCAAAAGAAGGATGTCCCGGTAGTAGCATGTAAAACAAATTTAACCAGGGCCAGTCCGCCAATAAGAAAATGTGTAAAGTTGCCGATAGCAACTGGCCTGCTGTATATCCCTCCGATTAAGTTGGCTTTTGCAGTCCAATTCAGCATTGCGAATCCAGAATATAGCGCACCTAAAATCTGGAAGATGATAGGAGTTGATGAGGTCGAACTTGAAAATTGAGAAACTTCTTCAGGTAAAAAAGAAAGAAAAATTCCTGTTATTCCTAAAATAACGGCACTCATTGTCATTAGTAGTTTTGTATTCATTTTGTGTTTAGTCATTAATTAAGTTATAGAAGAGGACGAATCCAATACCAATTTTTCAGATTGCTAACCACTAACCTTGTCAACCAATATCAATTGTCTGCAATGTGACGGTATTATAGGATCGCTAGCTTGGACCGGTCCTAAATGTATATTTAAAAGTTCATTGATTTTTTTCGGGCTGACGTTATTTTCCTAATCCTCGTAAGCTGTTCTTTTCTGGCTGGTACAGAAACACATGAAGTCGCAGAGATTGTCAGTTTTAAACTTCCGACTGATCGGGAATTGTGCGACTGAGGCTAATTCTGTCAAAGTATTCAAAATCAAAATTATTTCACACCTACCATAAGTTGTCTATGATAATTTTCAGCATCAAAACTACCAATGGATTCTTGTATAAGTCCCGCTTTATCAAAATGCCAAAGTTCAAAGCCGCTAATCTTAACCTTATTGCCTGTCCCTCCAGGACCTGAATTTGTTCCTGTTAAAGTCCAATGAAATTCCGTTCCGTTAGATTTGGTTATCAAACTGTCCATTGCTACTACCATATCAGGAAATGCACTCATAAAACCTCGAGCAACTTTTGTAATGGCGAACCGCCCAATAGCAGGCGAGTCAGCATTTACTTTTAATGAACCATTAGTCGCGAAAAATGCTGCAACACTTTCTGGTTTTTGACTACACCAAGCCGCGGAATATTTTTTTCCAAAGTCTGAAAGTTGGTCTTTGTCCATTGTGTTAATATTTTTTGCTTCAGTATTTAAAGTCTCATTTTTTGATTTGTGGGCTGGATTGTTGCAGCTTGTTACAGATGTTAAGGATACAAGAGAAACTGTAAATAAGAATAGTTTCGGTTTCATTCTAAAATTGTTTTGTGGTCTTGCCTACTGTCGTCAGTTTTCGGCTTCCCTGTTTTGTTAACATTTAATATCTGCGGATATTTTTGTATCGCAGAGCCCCGAATTACCTTTAGGCTTTGTTTAAAGATGAGATCAAAAATCTTTTGTTTTGTCTATCGGTTATAACTACTGCTGATAGCGAGTTACAGCAGTTAATAATATCCAGCCCACCCACCTGGTAGTAATATTTTTTGTAGGGTTCAGTATTCTGAGTACTTCCAAATCCAATTATTTTGAAACTTATCTATTCGTCCCAGGCCGGGGAAATTAAAATGGAAGGCATTAACAAGCATATTTTCTTTATAAGCTAATTCGAGAAGTTTAATTCGTGATTGTTTTGCTTTTTGATGTTCCCAATCATAATTGGTTTGCCAGTCTAATCTCTCAATGTGAAGTGGGTGGAGAAAGGCATCAGAAATGTATAGTAAATGTTCATTTTCAGAATGAATATTTAATGCTATTTGCCCCGGCGTATGTCCATTAGCTTCCACTGCTGTAATGCCAGGTAAAAGATTGACAAAATCTCCTTTAAACAAATTCAAATTCAAATTCTTTAGAAGGGTAACGTTCTTTTCAATGAAGTATTTAAATAAGGCAGGCTGTGTGTCTGATTGTGATGAGTGCCAGTAATCCCATTCGGCTTCATGCATATGAAACTTAGCATTTGGAAAATTCAATTTCTCGTCATCAGTAAATAATCCACCAATATGATCAGGATGAAAATGCGTAATAATGACATCAGTTATATCCTCTTTTTTAATGTTTTCATTTTGCAATAATTGTTGTAACCTCCCCTGAAAAACATAGGAATTGTCCCGGAAAATTAAAGGTTTTTCTAAAAAACCTATGCCGGTGTCAATAAGTACTTTTTTATCTTCAAATTGAAGCAAGAGGGCTATAAAAGGGGAGGGGATATTCTCAGAGGTTACGTTATATTTCTTTAACGATTCGCTCAACTCCTCTTGGCTTGCGTTAATGAAGAAATCCTTAGCAAGGTATTTAAACATCAAGTCTCGCAACAGGATACAATCAAACTTTCCAACCTTAATCTTAACAACTTCGTCATCCATGAGAAAAGTTTTTTTGAAGATATTAAATTGATTGAAATTAATTAAGGGGAGCCCACTAATTAAAGTACCGCTGCTTTTAAGAAAGTTTCGCCTGTGCATGTATAAAGTTTTGAGTTTTTCAAAATTGCTCATAACCTCCGAGGCGTTGAGCCATGGGGACTTCCAAACTGTCTGCCCGGGAACCGAGGCTAAATTTATAATTAAAAGCTGGTATTTAAAATAGCTGCCAGGTAAAATTCCGTGCGCCGAATATAGGGCATCGATGTAGCGGTATTTAAAAATTGTTCGCTCGTAAAGATGCTAAATCTATAACTACAGGTTCATTGATTATTAATTTGCTGGTGTTTTTATTCGTCGGATGGAACTCAAGCCCGTTGGCAAAAAAAAGTGGATAATATATTTCTTGCACCGCCATATAATCAAACTAAACTTTAGCGGTTACGGCTTTTCCGGTAGCTTTTATTTAAGATCGTTACCCGAATTTGTTAAACGGTAACATAATAATTCAGGGGATACCGCACCGGATTTATCTGAGTTTCTAAATGATAATCTCTCCAAAAGATTTATAGAACTCTGATTATCTCTATGAAGAAATGCTTCGATCTTTTTAACTTTGATTGTATTGAATGCATACTTCATAACTTTTTGTACCGCTTCCTTCATTATTCCTTGCCCTTGGAAATTCGTCAAAAGTTCGTAACCCATTTCACAATTGCCATTTTCATCTGAAAAACTAAAGAGGCAAATTGTTCCGACCAATATGTTCGTGTCACTCAAAGTTATTCCCCAATATAGAGAGCCATTTTTAGTGATGTTCTCATTAACCTGGTTTATGAAATTCCTTGCATCCTCAATAGTACTGCTAACTTGTCTGTCAAGATATTTATTTATTTCACTATCAGAACGCAAAGTAAAAATTTCCTGTTCGTCATCAACAAGTAGTTGTCTGAGAATAAGCCTCTCTGTTATTAAAATCGGGAAAGGTGAAAAAACTTTACTTAACATCTTTGTGGTATTTGGCTTATTAGAATCTACCGTTATTATTGCCTCATCGCTAACTGCGAGACTTAGGGATGGGACCGAATTTTATAATCTCAAGCCCGCAACCAATCAGTGAGTGTCCTGCCTGCAGCGGAAGAATTGGGAAAAAGTAAAAGCACAGGTTAACAAAGAATGACAAATACCACGCTGTCAACCTCTAACCGGGGCCAATGGCGGTTTGCCTCTGATGAGCCTTTGCGATCGCCTTACATTACAAAACACATATTAGCTGCTGTTTTTCTGATGCAATAATTTACCGGGTAGACGTAATGACATGCCAATAGAAACAAACCTATTAGAAGTTAAATTAAGTGTTGATGAACCCGTTGAAATATCTATAGAGAAATTATTCTTTAAGGCATAGATAAAGCCAATGTCCATTCCATTCGAAGCATTAGTATTAGGTTCATATTTTCCAAAATATTCTATGAATGAACTTAGGTTGCCTAAAATACTAAAATTAACTTCCAGTGTTGCCAGATAGCTAATATCTTTTGATTGCTGATCCTGTGAGACGCCAATATTTGAATAAACTTTCAATACTTTATTTAACTCATGTCGAGCTGCTAAGGTAAGAGTGTATCCAAAAGAAGTCCCCGGAAAGCTTGGACTTATTGTGATGGGTAAATTGAAATAAGAAACAAGAGTAAGTTTAGGTAACAGGCCTTTTTGTTTGCATAATTCATTTTTGAAACCTATGGTGGGTGGTTTTATACCTTCAATTGAGTTAGTATCAGTTTGTACGGAATATTCATTTAAAAATCTAATTTCAAATTTCTTTGAAACTCCATATCTTAATAACGTTACATTATTTAAACCCTTAGTTTGTTCATCTAATTTTGAAAATTGGATGCCACTTTCAACTTGGAACTGTTGTTTTTCCACTAGATGTGTTCCATCACTTACGTCGGGGCGATCAGTATTAATT
>JANXYS010000253.1 GCA_025355935.1 Chitinophagales bacterium
TATCTTTCGCGCGTTTTAAAATGGAATGCGCAAAGGGTGATGTTAATAAATCAGGAACAACAGATATGATATCAATTTGCATAATAGGAAAATTTTTTAACGTCGAACCGTGAAGATGGAATAACTAATCGTTCATATAGCCATCCAGGTCGCGTTGCTGTTTTTTGGTTGGGCGACCGACCTTGCTCATCCGCTTACCAGTATGGAAGGCGGCTGATTGAAATTTTATCCGGTCTACTTCTTCGGCAGGAGTTATATCAATATAAAAATTGACAGCTTCTGAATATTGAACCCGGTTGTGTAAAAGGCCGGTAACCTTAATAAGCCATTTTTTTCCTTCAGTCCGAATCTCATACTCATCCGCCACTGACACTGTCTTCGAGGGTTTTGATGAAGCCCCTTTGAATTTCACCTTTCCCTTATCACACGCATCTGCCGCCTGGCTCCTTGTTTTGAACAGGCGTATGCTCCACAGGTATTTATCCAATCGTAATTTTTCCTTTTCCATAATGCAACAACATTACTGCAAATTTAACCTCTTTTTGAAGCAACCTTAATTAAAGGAGAGACTATTTACTTAATTTTATCCCTAAATAATATATATGTTGAAAGTTGTAAGGAAGGTTTGCCTGTTGGTGATAGTTTGGGGAGTGCAATTGACGTCTGCCCAGAATCGAGGGATCAACTGGACAAGCGATGGTAACGCTTATACACATTTCAAAGACGGAAACATTGTAAAAGTAGATCCGAAAACGGAAGCAGAAACAGTAATTATCAGGAAGGAGCAACTCACCCCCGCCGGTTCGGCTATGCCACTAAAAGTACAGCAGTATGGTTATAACAATGATCGAAGCAATGTCTTGTTATTCACGAATACCGTAAAAGTGTGGAGGTTAAATACGAGGGGCGATTACTGGGTTTTGAGCCCGGTTTCAGGGAAGCTACTTCAGCTTGGAAAAGGGCTTCCTGCCCAGTCGCTTATGTTTGCGAAGTTTTCTCCCGATGGCAAATCTGTTGCATACGTTAGCGGCCATAATTTATTTACCGAAACGGTAGCAACCGGCCAGGTGCGAAAGCTAACAAGTGATGGTACACGCAAATTAATTAACGGCACTTTCGACTGGGTATACGAAGAAGAGTTTGGCTGCCGGGATGGTTTTCGGTGGAGTGAAGACAGTAAAAAAATTGCTTTTTGGCAGGTCGATGCAACCCAAATCCGTGATTATTACATGCTCAATACTACCGACTCCGTTTACTCCAAAGTAATCCCGGTAGAGTACCCGAAGGTAGGAGAATCGCCCTCACCGGTTCGTATTGGTGTGGTTACGCTAACGAGTGGTTTTGTACGATGGATGAATATTGATGGTAACCCGAAGCAGCATTACATTCCCCGAATGGAATGGAGTGGCCCCGATGAACTTATCGTACAGCAGCTTGATCGCAAACAACAGGAGAGTAAGCTGATATACTGCAAAACATCCGACGGCACCAGTCGCACTTTTTGGGCTGAAAATGATGACGCATGGGTTGACCTGAATTCCGCAGACATTTTTGGGGAACCGGGTGGTTGGAAATGGGTAAACAAGGGGCAGGAGTTCATCTGGATAAGTGAAAAAGATGGATGGCGACATATTTATAAAATTAGTCGCGATGGGAAAACTGTGACGCTTCTTACAAAAGGGAGTTACGACATAGGGGTGATAAAAGCAGTGGATGAAGCAACAAATAATATTTACTTCACTGCTTCACCATCGAATCCAACACAACTATATCTCTACCGGGTAAAAATTAACGGCGGAAAAGATGAGCCGGAACTAGTTACTAACGGGCCGCTCAAGGGAACGCATGAATATAATATTTCACCCAACGGTAAAATTGCCCAGCACAGTTTTAGTAATTATAATACTCAGAATGTAAGCGAATGGATTAATCTCCCGGAAGGTAAAGCCCTGACTGCGTCAAAAAGCATAGCATCTAACATTAAATCGGATGCAAATATTAATGTAGAATACTTGCAGGTTACTACAGAAGATAATGTTGTACTTGACGCATGGATTAACAAACCCATAAACTTTGATGCTAAGAAAAAATATCCTGTTGTGTTATATGTGTACGGTGAGCCGGCTGCCAGCACTGTAAATGATGAATATGGGAATCACCGCAATTTTTTATATAAGGGTGATATGGCAGAGGATGGCTACATACAGGTAGGTATTGATAACCGGGGTACGCCGGCACTGAAGGGTGCTCCATGGCGCAAATCAATTTATCGTAAGATTGGAACGATAAATATCAGGGATATGGCTTTAGGGTTTAAAAAACTTCTCGAGCGGCCTTATTTCGATAAGGATAGAGTAGCCGTATGGGGCTGGAGCGGTGGCGGGTCTTCGACGCTTAACCTGTTGTTTCAATATCCTGAAATATTTAAAACAGGAATTGCTATTGCAGCGGTTGCAAACCAGTTACTGTATGATAACATATACCAGGAGCGGTATATGGGCCTCCCGCAGGAGAACATGGAAGATTTTGTAAAAGGCTCGCCGGTAAATAATGTTCAGGGGTTGAAAGGAAACCTACTTTACATTCATGGTACAGGCGATGATAATGTGCAATACGATAATGCGGAAATGCTGCTTAATTCGCTCGTAAAATATAATAAGCAGTTTCAATTTATGTCGTATCCAAACCGTACCCATAATATCAGTGAGGGTGAAGGGACAAGTTTGCATTTGAGTACGCTGTATACTAATTATATCCGGCAGTATTGCCCCCCTGGCGCAAAATGATAATTGGATTTATAAATACTCAAACAAAAAAAACCGTAACACATGTTACGGTTTTTTTTATAGTTAACGGGGAAGTACAGGTCCATATCTAAGTTTACTGAACTCTTTCCTGTTCCTGGGAAATAATATATCATGGGCAGTCTCGTAGCCTTCGTCTGCAATAACTATAAGCCGTTTGCCTGCAGTTCTGCGCCGACGTTTAGCCGTCTTCATAACTAAACCTGCAATTACCACTGCCACTGTTACTCCAAGAAGTACTTTTTTTGTCTTCATACCGGGTTATTTTAGTAAATCGTCTTGTAAATCTCTGGTTTTTTTGCAGTAATTCCAACAAGAATTAAGCCATTTTAAAATAAATAAATTGTTAATTAAATTAATGTTTGAACATTAATGTCGTAACAATGTTTTAACTTTGATATCATCTTTAAACTAAATAACTTAAAAAAAATGAGTATAATCGATAACCTCCACTGGAGGTACGCAACAAAAAGGATGGATGGCAAAAAAGTAAACCACGAAACGTTAGATCTCATACTGGAAGCGACACAATTGTCCGCATCGTCGTATGGTCTGCAGCCGTATACCATTCTTGTAATTAGTGATCCGGAGATAAAAGCAAAATTATCCCCCGCTGCTTACAACCAACCCCAGATCATCGAAAGTTCTCACTTGCTGGTATTTTGTGTGCCGGAAAAGATCACCCAGGAACATGTTGACGCATATATGAATGACATTGCTGAAACACGTGGTATTAACGTAACCGACTTACAGGGCTTTAGCGATACCATTTCCGGGACAATTAACGGGTTAACTTCAGAGCAACACCAGGTGTGGGCTACCAAGCAAGCTTACATTGCTCTTGGAACGGCGTTGGCCGCTGCAGCTGAGCAGAAAGTTGATGCAACACCAATGGAAGGTTTCTCTGCGCCATCGTTCGATACCATTCTTAATCTGCCGGAACAGGGTTTAAAGTCTGTAGTAATTCTTGCCCTTGGTTTCAGAAGTGAAGAAGATGCCCTATCGAAAGCACCGAAAGTAAGAAAGTCAAAAGAAGCATTATATTCATTCCTGAATTAATTTATCGATGGTTCTCTAAGAGTTGCTATAAAACAATTCTTAGAGAACCGTTTTTATTGTTGTCGGCCGAGCCTGTCGGCTATGTGACATGCTTGAATTAGTAAAATTAAAGCCCTTTCTTTAGGATGCCTTGCTTTACGAATTTACTCCTCCTATTTACCTCCAAGATGCCTTATGCTTTATCAGCATTCAGTGTTACTGAATTATCGGCGTGGGCTGATCTTGCATTTTATTCCACTCTTATTATCGCACTGCCCGGAGTATTGATCTTAACAATATACACCTCGCAACAATCGGGTGGGTAAGGTTGACACCTGCTCTGTTTTTAATGTATTAATTGCAACGTTAATTTCTTTTTGATGGTCCCACCGCTGGAAGAATCGGGGTTATCTTTGTGTAAGGGTAGGTTACCCTATGATAGCAAGTAGACAATCAAGCAACAGTAAATGGGAGAAAATCATTACAAACCTGCAAAGTGGTTTCAAAGTGAAAGCGAGTTTAACCAGCTGTTCCCGGTAGCGATGCAAAAACTTGACACCCGGCATTGGAGTTCGCTTAAAATAGCTAAAAAGGCTGCGGATTTTTTAGCCGATGGTGGGGCCGCAAAGATCCTGGACATCGGCAGCGGCGTTGGAAAATTTTGTCTGGCTGGTGCTTACTATCAGCCCCGGTCGCAATTTTATGGCGTGGAAC
>JANXYS010000059.1 GCA_025355935.1 Chitinophagales bacterium
CGCGCTTTCAATTCGCTGGAGCAACATCCTAACGGTAGTTGGCTCACCAGTATGAGTGATCCGCAAACACCCGCTGAATTTTATGCATTGGAAAATAAAAGTCTGCGCCGCCTTACCAATGTACAGGATTCATTTCTTTCACAAGTAAACCTGGCCTCGGTGCAAAAGATTGTTTCCACGAGCAAGGATGGCGCTAAGGTCTCTAACCTGCTGTTCACCCCCGCAGGCAGCGACGGTAAAAAGATGCCCGCGATATTTTTTATTCATGGCGGCCCGGTGGGGCAGGATGATTATGGTTTCGACTTCACCCGGCAAATGCTGGCGGCGAATGGATATGCGGTGGTTGCTGTAAACTATCGCGGCAGCAATGGTAAGGGTATTAATTATTCTAAAGCCATCAGTGGTGATTGGGGAAATAAAGAAGTGCAGGATATTCTTGGTGCGGCCAACCAGCTTACAAAGGCCGGCATCATCGACGGCGATAAACTTGGCATTGGCGGCTGGAGCTACGGCGGCATTTTGACCGACTATACTATTGCCAGCGATACGCGGTTTAAAGCGGCCTGCAGCGGCGCGGGTAGTGCCATGCAACTATCGCTCGTAGGTGTTGACCAGTACATAACCCAATTTGAAAATGAAATCGGCTTTCCCTGGATCGGCAAGAACATTGATAAGTATTTAAAATTGTCGTACCCCTACCTGAAAGCCAATCGCATAAAAACTCCTACGCTCTTTATGGCGGGTGAAAAAGATTTTAATGTTCCCGCTATCGGCAGCGAACAAATGTACCAGGCATTGAAAGTACTCGGCATCCCTACAGGGTTAGTCATCTATCCGGGGCAATATCACGGAATTACAAATCCGGCATATCAGAAAGACAGAATGGTGAGGTATAATGAATGGTTTGATAGATACCTGAAGAAAAATTAAACCATGAAGAAATAAACCACGAAGTCGAAAAGTTAGGAAAGGGAAACAAAGTTTTTCTCGCCACAGAGAGGCAAGAAAAGAAGAGCCACTAAGGCTCGATTTGATCGATATTTGATTAAAAACTTTGGAAATAATCTATACATGTAATACTAATGAGGTGATTGTTTAAAGCAAACCCTAACCACTTTCCGACTCTCAATTCGTGTATTCGTGATTAAAATTCGTGATTAAAAAAAATTCGTGTTTCGTAAAAAAACTTGTGTAATCCCCCGGAAGCGAGCGACATGTTCGTGCCAAAAACATTCATGGAATAAATCAAAGCATCATGCAATATAAATTCTGGCTCTTCATTATCTTCTTCATATCTGTAGTCTCTGCCCACGCGCAAACCACATACTATCCTGATACAGCGTGGCAAGTAAAATCAGCTGCAGATCTAAAGATGAATAAGCCATTTTTGGATAGCGCTATTCATTTCGCGATGGCACATGAAAACAGCGTCGAAAGAGATTTGCGCATTTCTAATTTAAAGTCTTACAGCCGCGAGCCGGGGTATAAAATCCTTGGCCCGATGAAGGAACGCGGTGGCCCGGCCGGACTAATTATTAAGGGAGGATACATTGTTGCGCAATGGGGCGATATTAATCGCGTCGATATGACGTTCAGCGGTACTAAAAGTTTTTTATCAACTACTGCAGGATTGGCGATAGACAATGGGTTAATTAAAAACGTTTCTGATAAAGTAGTTAATTATGTATGGGATGGCACTTACGGTGGGGCGCACAATTCAGCCATTACCTGGGACAATTTATTGACACAGTCATCCGATTGGAGCGGTACCTTGTTTGATAATGCTGACTGGGCCGATCGTCCACCTAAGGAAGGGGGAATAGATGATTGGAAAAACCGGAAGCTGAACGAACCTGGAAAAGTTTTCGAGTACAATGATGTTCGCGTGAACCTGCTAGCCTATTCGCTACTCCAGGTTTGGCGTAAGCCATTACCAGTAGTACTGAAAGAAAAAATTATGGATCCAATAGGAGCGTCTACTACCTGGCGTTGGTATGGCTACGAAAACTCATTTGTGAATGTAGATGGCCTAATGATGCAGTCCGTAAGTGGTGGCGGCCATCATGGTGGAGGAATTTTCATCAGCGCCATCGATCAGGCACGGTTTGGATTACTATTCTTACGGAACGGGAAGTGGAAGAACCAGCAGCTCATTTCACCCAAATGGGTAAACGCGGTACATCAGTCTTCCCTCGCAAATAAAGACTATGGCTATATGTGGTGGATTAATGCTACCAAAAAATGGAAGGATGTTTCTGCTGATCTGTATTATGCGGCCGGCTTCGGCGGCAATTACATTGTGGTAGATAATGAGCACGACCTCGTGGTGGTTTGCCGGTGGATGGATGATGCACAGATGGGGGATTTCATGAGTCTGGTGGAACAGGCGGTAGCATGGTAGGGAAGACTTAACCACAGAGTTCAGTGAGGAACTAATTGAGTTGAAATTGAATTAGGGCCACCGGCAGGTAGGAGTGTGAAAGTTGAATGTCTTTGCCTGATAATCAAAAACTCTTCAAACTCTTTTTCAACTGATTCAACTTTGAAGTCCGCAGACACTTAATTCGGGTATAAAATCCCTGTTTAAAAAATATGCGTGTAATTCGTATTTAAAATTCGCGCCCTCCAACTTCGCGTTATAAACTTAAGCTGTCGTTAATGCCGCGGGTGCAAGTTTATCAGTTGTATATTTATGCGCTGTCAAGCACTTTAAAATTACTATATGACTGACATTGCGGAAACAATTCAAGGGCCCCTCGAAGACGCGGGCACCAGCAAGATTAACTCGAGGGTTGCGCTGTTTGTCGCTATAACGGCTACCTTTATGGCTCTTTGTAATGTGAAAGATGGAAACATCGTGCAGGCGATGTCGCAGGCACAGGCACATAGTATCGATGCATGGTCATATTTCCAGGCGAAAAGTACAAAGGAGTCTATTGCGGAGAATACGTTAGAACTATTAAAAGCACAAAATGCTCCTGGCAAAGACACAAGTATTAAGAAATACGAAGCGCAAATAGTACGTTATGAAAGAGAGAAGTTGGAAATAAAGACTGAGGCGGAAGGATTTCAAAAGGAATATGATGACATCAACCTTTTTGATGATCAGTTCGATATGACGGAAGCCTTGCTGACTATTTCGATAGCCATGTTTGGTATCACTTCTCTTACCCAAAAGAAATGGTTGTTGTACTTTTCAAGCATCGTAAGTTTGATAGGATTCATCCTTGGTGTAGCAGCCTTTATGAAGATTAGCATGCATTCTGATTTAATTTCAAAGTTGCTGGGATAATGACGAAAAACTAACGCTTTGAACCACTAGGTAGGGTAGTACGGAAGCAGCTTAAAGCAATTTTAAAGAAACTCTTAAAACTCCTTTTAAAACTCACTCAACTCCTATGGTAAAACAGAGGCGTTATTGATCATGACATCTTGATTCGTGTAATTCTGATTTAAAATTCGTGTATTGTGCCTCCTAATTCGTGTATTCGTGTTTAAAATTCGTGTTTCAAATAAAAATAAGTCCAATTGACACCGGCAAAATCCGCGGAATAAATTAAATGAAAATCATTTTTTACCTTTCTGGTATGTTCAATAGATTCCTTGCCAGCTTTTTACTACTGTCTGCATCCATATTTTCTTTCGCTCAACAACCGGTAACTCTTCGTTCTCCAAATGGAGCCATTGTGTTTACCCTCAGGCTTGTCGAACACTCTCCACAATATACTGTGTCATTTAACGGTACAACCATCATTAGTAAATCAATCATCGCCCTGAATTTTACCAATGGGTTATTCAAAAATAATCTTGCTGTCGGCCATGTAGTGTTCAAAGATTCCATGGAGGTTTATGATCTCCTGGTGGGTAAAGCTTCGCATGTTGAATCGCAATACCGCGCTGTTACGATACCGTTAGTAGAACAAACCGGCGCGCGAAGAACTGTCAACTTGGAAGTAAGGCTGTTTGATGATGGGTTGGCATTCCGTTATGTTATACCTGCGCAGAAAGGCTGGACAAAACTGGA
>JANXYS010000292.1 GCA_025355935.1 Chitinophagales bacterium
AACGTTTACAACAACGACAACCTATTTGGGTGGCTTTGTGTATGAAAGTAAAACAACGCTACCTGTTGATGTCAACAGTCCTGATTACACCGATGTGCTTCAATTTTTTAGCCAGGAGGAAGGTCGTGTACGATTTAAACCGGTAGTAGGTGCCACCCCTGCGAGTTTTGAATACGATTATTTTTTAAAGGATCATTTGGGTAATACTCGCTCAGTCATTACCGAGGAGGCAAAGCCTGCAGCTATTTACCAGGCAACCATGGAGCTCGCCGCAGAGCTCTTCGAAACCCAACTCTTTGATAAAATACCAACCACCCGGGGCAACATGCCCGCAGGCTTCGAAACGACGATCACAGGAAAAAAAGTAAGTACGTTATTCAACATCACCGGTACGGATAAAAGAAGCGGGCCTGGAGTTGTTTTAAAAGTGATGGCCGGCGATAAGTTTAAAGCCAGTGTGTATGGATGGTATCTGCCGGGCACCGATGCCTCCCCATTAAGCGGTGCATCGAGCATATTACAGCAACTCACCAGTTCCTTTGGCAATGGTATTGGCGGGGCAGGGAAAACGAGCACTTCAAGCCTTGCATCAGGAGCCATCCTTGACGCTTCCGTCAATGCTTTCTTACCTACTCAACCTGCTCCTGGTACAGGAATTCCGAAAGCTTATTTAAATTGGGTAGTGTTGGATGAAGAACAATTTAAGCTTGTCTCCGGTAACTACGGCGCTACCATAGTTCCCGCCATTACCGGAACCATGCAGAAGCAATTAATGCAATCTAACAATGGTAGCGATATTACCGTCATCAAAAACGGCTATCTTTACGTGTACGTAAGTAATGAAAGTAAAGGGAATGTTTACTTTGATGATATTAGGGTGGATCTGACTGCAGGCGCATTATTGGAAGAAACACATTATTATCCGTTTGGCTTGACGATGGCGGGGATATCTTCTAAGGCCGCTGGTAGTTTAGAAAATAAAAAGAAGTATAATGGTATAGAGTTTGACAATGACCTTGATTTAAATACCTATGAAGCTTTTTATAGAGACTTAGACCCGCAGACTGGAAGATGGTGGGAAATAGATCCCAAAATTGAAGGACAGGAAAGTGAATCACCATATGCCGCAATGGCAAATGACCCTATACTAAAAAGTGATCCATTAGGAGATGTACCAGAAGGTGGACCAGGTGATCCACCAAGTTTAGCAACACGAATTTGGGGTGGAGTAAAAGCTGTTGGCGGACTCGTTGAGATGGGAGTTGGTGCTGTCGGTGGGGTAGCAACTTCATGGACTGGCATTGGTGCAGTTGTAGGAGGTGTAGCGGTTGTGCATGGGGCTGATAATGTAGCAGCAGGTTTTTCACAAATGTTTAGTGGTACAGAAACAAAAACATTTACAGAGCAGGGAATAAGCAAGGGACTACAGGCCGCTGGGGTGTCAGAACAAAAATCCAATACAATTGCTGGTTATGCTGATGCAGGAATTAGTATAGCATTAACAGCAGGGTCAGGTTCAGCTGCTAATAGTTCTAAAATAACTTCAGGAGCAGGAACAATAACGAAAAGTAGCGGACAACTCGGAAGGGAAGGCATGGCTGGTGCTGGTATTGAGCAAAATACAACTAAAATCCCCTCAGCTTCTGGAAAAGCCGCCTATAGGGTTCCAGATGGCTTAACTAAAACAACATTGAGTGAAGTTAAAAATGTTGCTAAACAATCTTATACATCGCAAATAAAAGATTATGTACACTATTCTCAACAAAATGGGCTACGGTTTGATTTATATGTAAAACCAACAACACAATTAAGTAAACCTTTAATGAATCAAGTTAATAACGGCAATATTTTTTTAAACTACTTACCGCATTAGCATACAAATATGAAAGCAATTGATTTTATGAACCAGTTAGAGAAAAATCCTGAATATATGGAGATGCGAAAGCAAAAGGAACAAGAGCTTCAATTAAAGTTAGCGGAGATAAAAATTATTGAAACTCCATTCATTAATGATTTACATGCCAACGGTTTTGAAATACAAGATTCAGATGATTTGTTGAAACTAAAAAAGGTTAATGCTAAACTTGCAGATTTATTATTAATGTGGCTACCTGAAATTAG
>JANXYS010000081.1 GCA_025355935.1 Chitinophagales bacterium
GATAACATCCAATGCATTTTTAGGGATTTTGGAAATGGGATCGGCCAGGGAAAATTTATATTTCTTGGCGATGGCTCTGAGTTGCTGAAAAGTCCAGTTTTCGCGTACTTCACCCAAAGGTACAATTCCACCACGGTTAATACTTATTTTATGATCAGGTATCACCTGATTGTCATCGATGGCCGCCATTTCTCCTAATCCACCACAAGTTGGACAACTGCCATACGGTGAGTTAAAAGAAAAGGCATTCGGACTTGGTTCCTCGTAACTGATGCCGGTGTCAATACACATTAATTGTTTGGAGAACTGAACAATACTATTATCATCATTGATAAGCATAAACAAAAGATCCTTCCCCATTTGGAGCGTTTTTTGAACACTCTGGCTAAGGCGTACTTTAAATTCGCTTGTTACCTGCATGCGGTCCACCACTACTTCAATATCATGGATCTTATAACGGTCAACCTGCATTCTTTCCTTAAGATCCAATATCTCTCCATCTACACGCACTTTTAAAAACCCCTTCTTCCGGATGTCTTCGAATAGTTCACGGTAGTGGCCTTTGCGGCCACGCACGAGGGGCGCCAGGAGGCTAATCTTTTTATTGTTATACTTTTTAAATATGGTTTGCACTATCTCTTCCTCACTAAACTTCACCATTTTTTTCCCGGTGTTGTAGCTATAAGCTTCACCTACCCGGGCATATAGCAAACGAAGAAAATCATATATTTCAGTGATTGTACCTACGGTACTGCGGGGGTTTTTATTAGTAGTCTTTTGCTCTATCGAAATGACCGGCGAGAGCCCTGTAATTTTATCGACATCCGGCCGTTCCATATCGCCGACAAACTGGCGGGCATATGCGCTAAAGCTTTCCATGTACCGGCGCTGTCCTTCGTTGTAAATAGTGTCAAAAGCGAGAGACGATTTTCCGCTTCCGCTTACTCCTGTAAATACAACCAGCTTGTTTTTTGGAATTTTTATATCTATATTCTTCAGATTGTGCTCTCTTGCGCCGAAGACTTCAATAAAATCATTGTGATTAGTTTCTGTTGTAACAATACCCTTTTTTGTTGCCATTTCTTTCTCCTTGAAACAAAGATACAAACAACCATTTGGTGGAGAAGTTTATTAACTTTTGCGGGCTTTTAAAAGGCAGCCTTTACCAATGGAGCCAGTAAGGCCACCCAACGTTCATATTGTTTTCCGGACGGATGCAAACCATCGCTGGCAGTAAGTGCAGGATCGTTTTCCCTGGAGACACCTGTTATATCAAGAAAAGATATATCATAAGCGCTACAAATTTGACGGGCTGCAGCATTGAATTCATCGATCTCCCGCGCGATTTTTACTTTATCACTGTTTGCAGCAAAGGGTGTTACACTGTAGTCGGGAATAGATAAAACAAATACGTGCTTCTTTTGATTGCCGGCATAAGTAATTGCCTGTTTAAGAAGTGTTTCAAACTGTGATTTATATTCTGACAAAGATCTTCCCTGGTATTGATTGTTAACCCCGATTAAAAGGGTAACAATATCAAAATTACTGGCAGGTGGGTTGTTTGCCAAAGCTGAAAGCAAGTTGCCTGTTGTCCAACCCGTGGTAGCTATAATGTTTGGTGTTCCTACGGGGATAGCCTGTCCGCTCATCACAGCAGCCAGCTGGCTGGGAAAGCGATCTTTTGCTGAAACAGATTCACCGATTGTATATGAATCGCCAAGCGCAAGATAATTTTTCGACGCAGCAATTGGTGTACCTGGAGTATTCATAGGCTGTGTAATGACACCTGACCCTGGACCCGCCTTTTTACAGGAATTTATTCCGATAGCTATGCTGGCCAGGATGACCAGAGTTTGAAAAGTAATTTTTAACGAATTAAAAGACAACATGGATAAAATGTTTCTCTAAGATACGCTTTTGGCAGACAAAAAGATTTATTTGAAGGCATACAGAAATTCATTAACTGGCCCGAAACCGTTAACAGGCAACACTTCCAATTGCTCTCTTCTAATAATTTGCATTTATTTCTGAAAATATATTTTGAAATGTGAAACTGAGCCCTTTATCTTTGTTCTAGTTCTTTCAAACATTACTTATCAAGAAAGGTGGAGGGTTATGGCCCGATGATACCTTGGCAACCTGTTGCAGACTTCGGTTTGAAACAAGGTGCCAATTCCATCCCGATCGTATCGGGAAAGATAAGTCAGATACACAGCCGACAACTATTACGACATATTTTAAGCTCATCTGATTTTATCGGGTGAGCTTTTTTGTTTTTGGCCAGACGCTAAATGCACAATCGCCCGATCCATCGCTTCTCCTTCTTGGTAAAATTTTAACACATAAAACCAAGAAACATGAGCTCTTCAACTGAATTAATTCACAGCATCCCGGTAGATCCTTTAACAGGCAGCATCAGCGTGCCCATTTATCAAACGAGTACTTTCGTTCAGGACGCACCCGGTGTAAACAAAGGGTATGATTATGCCCGTAGCGGAAACCCTACCCGACAAGCACTCGAAGACATCATTGCTAAACTTGAAAAAGGAACTACCGGGATCGCGTTTGGAAGTGGATTAGCAGCAATTGATGCAGTTTTAAAACTACTCAAAACTGGCGACCACATAGTCGCTGTAGACGATATCTATGGCGGGGCCTTCCGGCTTTTTACCCAGATTTATGAAAAATTTGGTATTACTGTTACGTATGCGGACAGCACAAATGCAGTAAATGTATTTAACGCAATAACGCCAGCTACAAAACTTATCTGGATAGAAACACCCACCAACCCTACGCTGAAGATCACTGACATTCATGCAATTTCGAAGATAGCGAAGGCCAATGACTGCCTGCTTTGTGTTGATAATACATTTGCATCACCCGCCCTCCAACAGCCAATTTTATGGGGTGCAGATTTAGTAGTTCATAGTGCGACCAAGTACATAGGCGGTCATTCAGATCTGATTGCTGGCCTTATCGTAACTAAAAACGAAGAACTCGGTGCAAAGGTAAAGTTTATACAAAATGCAAGCGGGGCGATTCTTTCTCCCTTTGACAGCTGGCTTGCAATCAGGGGAATTGAAACCCTTCATCTTCGGGTGAAACAGCATTGCATAAATGCACAGGCTGTTGCAGAATACCTTCAATCGCATCCTGCAGTTGACCAGGTATTTTATCCCGGACTAAAATCCCACCCCAATCATCATATTGCGAAGCAGCAGGCAAAAGGCTTCGGGGGTATTGTTTCATTTACCCTGAAGGACGATAGTATAGAAGCCGCTACAGCGTTTGTTACAAGCACCAGTCTTTTTAAACTGGCTGAAAGTCTTGGTGGAATCAAAAGCCTTCTATGTCATCCTGCGCAAATGACTCATAAATCAATCCCGTCCGAAAGAAGAAGATTAGGGGGCGTTGCAGACAGCTTGGTGCGGCTAAGTGTTGGACTTGAAGAGGTGGAAGACCTGATCAGCGACCTTCAACAGGCATTTGAGAAACCTGGCCTTAGTTCCGTTACAGCTAAACACAAATTAGCAACCGCTTGAGCTAACACACTATTAAAACAAAAGAGTGATATGGACATAATTAAAAAAATTCCCGCATTACCATTATCAAAGAAACTTACTATCGGCTTATTCGGATATGGAGTCGTTGGTAAAGGCCTTTACGATGTGTTACATACAACACCGGCATTACAAACCTCCATTAAAAAGATCTGTATAAAAGATCCTTTGAAAAAAAGAAATTTGTCTGCAGGGCATTTTACCACGAATGGGGAGGAATTATTGAATGACCCGGATATTAATGTCATCGTGGAGCTTATAGATGATGCGGACGCAGCATTTGAAATTGTTAAAACCGCACTTATCAATGGAAAGGCCGTCGTAAGCGCTAATAAAAAAATGATTGCTGCCAATTTTGATACTCTATTGCAGTTGCAATTTGAATATGGCTCAACACTTCTTTACGAAGGCTCCTGCTGTGCAAGTATACCAATCATCCGGAACCTGGAAGAATATTATGATAATGATCTTCTTTCATCAGTGAAAGGAATTGTGAATGGCAGTACGAATTTTATTCTTAGTAAGATCTTAAATGAAGGCCTCTCGTTTAAAGATGCACTTTTGCAGGCTCAACAATTAGGTTTTGCGGAGAGCAATCCTGCGCTCGACATCCAGGGACATGATGCTGCCAACAAATTATCAATATTGTTGGCGCATGCATTTGGGATAATTACCTTACCCCAAAATATTCTTTATTCAGGCATCACTGCAATTAAAGAATCCGACGCCCACCTGGCAAAGCAAAAGAACCTTAAAATAAAACTAGTGGCGACAGCCATGAAACTTGATGGTGAGAAACTGGCGGCATTTGTTCTGCCACAATTTATAGTTGCGGACGATGAACTGGCGAATGTAAATAATGAGTTCAACGGCCTCATTACGGAAAGTAGTTTTGCGGACAAACATTTTTTTAAAGGAAAGGGAGCCGGCGCCTATCCCACAGCAGCCGCAGTTCTGAGTGATATATCAGCCTTGCGGTATGATTATAAATACGAGTATAAAAAATATCTTCAGCAATCCGGCCTATCAATTACAAATGATTATTACCTGAAAGTATTTGTAAGTGCTAACGATCTCAATGATATCGTGAAAGATGACTTTGAATGGATAGAAGAATGGCATAATGAACAAAGCAATAATTGGGTCATCGGCATAATACATGCAGACAGGTTATATCAGGGAACCTGGTGGAGAGCTAATGAAGTCTCCCTTATCCTGACCGAAAATCCAATTATAGAAAATATAGATTATAAGAAAATTGTGAAACAAAGCCTGGCGCTGGCAGGGATCATTTAGTTGACAATAAAAATTCGTACTTGTAAGGTCGTCCGATT
>JANXYS010000421.1 GCA_025355935.1 Chitinophagales bacterium
TTTTGGCAGGTTTTATAATCGTTCCTATATCAGCAGAATAAGCACCGGGCAAAACTTTTCTTCCCTTTTCAATTACTGAAACCCTTGTATCATTTGAGTGAAAACCTTTACCAACATTTACATAAAATTGGGTACTATTGTCTTTATGATAATAGAAACTAACTTTTGGACTTAAAATGCCTGAAGTTGCTTTATACATACTATCCCTTTTTAAATGATCGGTATAATTATTAAAAAGCTGATCAAATCGTACGCCGGTATTTAAGCTGAATTTTTCTGAAAAACGGAAGGTTTCACTGACATAAGCGAATGTATTGGCTTCGGAAACATTCCCAAAAGCAAGCCTGTTTAATAAAGTATACCTGTTTACAGTGTGTGACAATTCGAGGTTGTTTACTTTATCCCACCTGATACCAATACCAGCTTGCGAAGTTAATTGTGTAGTGCCAATAAACGATAGTTGATGATAGGTTCCATTGTATCCAAACATATTCCTGCTTTCTCTTTGCATTATCTGATCCCCATTTACAGTGTCTTCCAGAAAAAAAGTAAAGTTGGTGTGCAGGTCGAAATGGTAGTTGGAATAATAGAATTGATTTTTAATAAAACTGCCATTTTTTAACGAAGTTATAAATTGAACATTGACGTTGCTACGGGAAGTTTTGCCTCCTTCTGTATTATCAATGGCACCATAAAAACCGATAGATCCATCAGCAACGGCACGGTCTGGAACTTGGCCGGAAGCATCCCATTTACTTTTAAAGCCGGATGCTGAAGCGGTCATTTGTGTTTTGGAGGAGAGGGCCAGGTTATATTTTCCAAACAGGTTAAACCGATTAAAATGCTGCCTGTTGAGCGTTGCTCCGTCGGTGTAATTAAATTCTCCCGCTATGTAAGCACTTTGCTTATCCTTATTTTTTTTCAAAAGATCAATCATAGCCAAGGTACGGTAGGTGTTAAACCGTCCTGCTTCTACTTGTACACGGCTACGCGAAATATTATTATAAGTGGCGAAAGCTACGTATCCTGCCGTGTTTAAATTACCATGTTGTGTATAGTAAGGTCCGGTGCCGTAGTCGATATTATTGATGGTTTCCGGGATAATAAAATGACTATCCGCATAACCTTGCCCGTGTGCGTGCGATACCATATTAACTGGCAGCCCATCAACGCTAACCTGTATATCTGTTCCATGATCACAATCAAATCCTCTCAAAAAAATTTGTTCCGCTTTACCTCCACCTGCATGTTGGGCAACAAACAGGCCCGGAACAATCCGCAGCAACTCTTGTGTGTTTCGCACTGGATGAAGGTTAAGATCTACTTTGGCAAGTGTTGAAAATTTTTGCTGGATACTATGGTTATCTATCACCACATCTTCGAGGTTAACCGCGCCTGCATTCATTTCTATACGAAGCGCTTTTTTTCCTGCCAGCGGCACAGTCACATTATCGTACCCTACAAAGGACGCCTTTAGCGTTGAATGAAGATTAGCAACACGGAGGAGGAAATTGCCATCCTGGTCGGTTATGGCAGAATGGTTCAGGTTATTTTCTTCTGAAATAGTAGCAGCTGCCAGGGGCTGGCGGCTTACGGCATCGACGATCTTGCCGGTTACAACTGATTGGGCCTGCACTGTTGAAGAGAAAACGAGCAGGCTCGTGATTATAGCAAAAAGATTTTTTTTATAATAGCGAGCGCGAACAAGTAACCCTCGTATTGCCTTTATCCGCGGTGTAAGTAAAAGATTTGAGTACATAAAAGATAAGTTGAAACGTGTAAAATTGTTTGATAATAGTATGTGCGTGCATATCTACATTGCCATTAAACCCATCAGGATTTAAATAATGGTAAAACAAAAAAGGATGTATATGCCAACCGGGTTCGGAAGCATGCGAATGCATCAGAACAACCAAATTTGTTTTAAAAAAATAAAAATTGGAATTATAAGAGAGCCCGCAGACATGAGATCAGGAGTTATTCATCAGATATTCCTGGGGGGCGGACCGTCGCATAAAATGTACGTTTGAGGCAGTTTGCCCGCAATGTTATGAAAAAATTCGAGTCGGTTGAGGTTAGCCAATACTGCATATGGCGCCTCAGTTATTGGGATATGGAAAGGGATGGGATCTTCAAATGCTGTACACGATACCTTTTTTGGCTGTCCATTTTCCGCGGCGGATTCCGCAACTTCGCGTTGCAGATGCTGACTTCCGTATTGGGCATGTACACAAGCAAGGTGCTCTATTTCATTAAACTCGTGCTGGTACCAATCGATGACTATTGGAAGGACAGGCCTCACCATCATAGTTAGGTACAACAACATTAGATAATATGCTTTAGTAGCTTTCAATTTTAAATATCTATTAAATCATTTCAGTATATATACGGCACACAAGTTATAAAAGTTTATAAATTTTTGATGATGAGATTGGGACGATTAAAAAGAGCCGGGTTCGTAAAACTTTAAGTCGTGGCAATGCCAACTATTCAGTCATTCAGATGCCGCGTATGGAGAGGCTCGATGGGGTAATTTATGCAACCTGAATTATGCCCCTTGCAAATGCAGAGGAAGTAATAAACTTCCGGGAATAATTTTCTTCATTGAGTTCCCGGCAGGGCACCTTGCCAATAGAAAAGAACTTTTCAAAACACGTAAATATACACGCCTGTTAAGTACTTCCCAACATTTGAGCGTAGTTAATTGGACAAAGCACCACTTAAACATCTTCAGCTGCAACGAGTAATAAATACTTTATCACTTTTAACAAATCTTTGCATAAAGGCACACAGTTTGAGGTACCTAATTATCTGATCTATTACTTCTTTTCTTTTTTAGATTTTATTTTCTTGTCTCACCTCCCCAACTACGAATAATGAGTCCATTGCCCTCTGAGTAATCAACCCAGTTTGATTTACTTAACTATTTAAAAAAATTCAAATGAAAAAGAGATCTACCAGTTTTAGATTGAAGATTTTATTTGCGGCCATTGGCTTGACCGTATTTTCAGTCATTCTAACATCATCAAGTCACCGGGAGGCACCTTTAATTGCCTATGATCCGCAAGCAGACAACACGGATGTGTATGCTTTCAGGAATCCTGAACACCCTAACAAAATTGTCATTATCGCCAATTACATCCCTGGTCAGTTACCGGAGGATGGTCCGATTTATGCCAATTTTGGTGAAAACATTCGCTATGAAATTCACGTCAAAAATGACGCAGAAACAAAAGGCGATGACATTACTTATCGTTTTACTTTTAGAAAAGTTAACGAAGATCCCACTACCATCTTTCACATCCGGCTGGGAAAAGAAAATCAAAAGGATACTTACACCCTGGAACGTTATAGCGACCATCATTGGACCACCATCGTTTGTAATGGAAAAGTACCACCGCCGAATATTGGTCCACGCTCCATCCAATCGCCTGTTGGGCTAAACGCTCCGAGCTATCAAACAATCATGCAGAACTCCGTTACCACTGCGACCACTGGTGAAAAAGTTTTTGCGGGGCCAGTTGATGATCCCTTCTTTGCAGACCTTGGCGGAATATTTGATCTCGGCGACGCGCCTCGTACAGATGGCTCTCATCCTCAGGACCATTTGAAATGTAAAAATGTTTCTACCCTAGCATTGGAGATACCAATCGAAGCTTTACAAAAAGATCATAAAGCGGTAAGCAGGGCAAAGAATATTCTTGATGGCGACTTCGTGATCGGCGTATGGGCTTCCGCAAGCCGCAAAAGAATTAAAATATTAAACCCTAAGGGTGACGGTGATGAACTCCATGTGGGAGATTGGGTACAGGTATCAAGACTTGGAATGCCACTTACTAATGAAGGATTGAATCCATTTGGGGTGAAGGACCTGTACAACAGCCTGAGCCCATACCAGGATCCGGCAAAGCAGATAAGAATTTTCGGAGACTTTTTTTACAATCCTGAATTGGCTCTTTATATGGATGATGCCAAATTCGGCACGGTGGTTCCTGCGCTGAAACCCCTGCGTATTCAGAAAAACTCACTGGGAATGTTTGGCTTTGGTGACGGGCAAAACGGTTTGTATGGCCTTACTCCGGCGCAACGTGCAGGAACTGTATTTGCAGGACCATACGCACCGCTTTTATTACCTGGTCCGGGCAAACCAAGGTCGGTCGACATTTGGCCAATCTTTAATACAGGCGTGCCCAATATGCGGCCTTACCAACTAGCTACAGGGAAAGGAGGAAATCCGCTGGCCGAAGGAAAACCTTTCATCAATAACTTCTTACCAGTAGTGGGTGATATGCTTCGATTGAACATGGCCGTGCCGCCAACTCCAAGAACCAGTGCTGACTTCAGTGCGCTTGGCTTAGTACAGGCAGGGGTTCTGGGGTTAACTGACCCGCGCTTTAACACCACCAAGAAATTAGAGTGGATCCCGAACATGGACGGCTTTCCTAATGGTAGAAGGCTTGAAGATGATGCCATACGTATAGAGTTGCAGACTGTAAGCGGAATAGTTTTGGCTGCTATCGGGTTGCCTTATGATGACTATGTTCCCGGCGGACCTTTGGCGACTCCAAGACTGGTAGGAGTATTAAAGTATCACACTGGCATCGACAAAAACGATACAGCGCTGAACGTGAAGTTCCCCTACGAGCAAACTCCCTGGAGTGGTAAGCACAATTGCAATTGCGACTATGCTTCTCAAACAACAATGAAAAATGAAGTAAGTGAAGTTAATGCGGTAAATACTTTTGCAGAAACAAGCGAGCTGGGCCTTGCACGTCCGGGAATTATTGCTAGTGCATATCCCAACCCGATGGCTACGAGTAATACCATCCAATACAAATTGGACCAGGATGCGAATGTACAGGTGACAGTTTTTAATGCTTTAGGCCAGCCAGTAAAAGTGCTATCCAATCAGCGGCAGACCGCGGGAATGCATACGATCGACTGGGTGTTACCAAGTACTCAAAAGGGAAATTATTTTATCCAACTATCTAAAAATGGTTTATTAAAGCAAACCATTAAAGTAGTGAAAGAATAATATTTATAAGTCCCGTTACTTTGATAGCGGGACTTTTTTTTAATTTACTACAAACAGATTGTATGAATAGAAAAATTACCTACATCATTACCGTCCTTATTTTTTTTGTGGGCACTGCTTTTATAGTTTATAAATACCAACATAACAGGCATACTGCGAATAACTTTTATTATGAGTTGAAGGAGCGGAAGGGCCCCCTGGCAACAGAGCCCGGATGGGCCAAAACACAAGTGACCGCCGAAAATCTCTACCGTTCATTATCATATAATCCCAAGGACGTTAAATCGGCTTTAAGTTTGGCCACCATTTTTATCAAAGAGGCGCGGATAACAGGAAATTATGCCTACTATGACGTGGCGGCAATGAAGCAGGCAGACATGGTGCTTGAACAGGACCCTGGAAATTTCCAGGCCCTCACTTACAAAGCATTATTATATTTATCGCAGCATCATTTTGCGGATGGGCTGGCAATCGCAAACAAAGCCCGGGATATCAACCCTTATAATGCATTCATATATGGGATACTTGTAGATGCCAATGTAGAGATGGGGAAATACCAGGATGCGATAGACAATGCTGATAAAATGATTTCCATCCGCCCCGATCTGCGATCTTATTCAAGGATCTCGTACCTGCGGGAAATTCACGGCGATTATAAAGGAGCGAAAGACGCCATGAAACTAGCGGTAGGTTCGGGTGTTGATGGTGATGACGGAACGGAATGGGCTCGCGTGCAGTTAGGTCGCCTGTATGAAAATACCGGCGCGCCAGACACGGCGGCATTTGAATATGCCCAATCATTGGCGTACCGCCACAGCTATGCGCCGGCACTTGCAGGCGAAGGCCATATTGCCTTCGTACAAAAAGATTATCAGAAAGCCCAGGCAGCATATGCGCAGGCGGAACAGCTTACGCTTGATTATTCGATACGGGAAAATCTGGCAGAGCTTGCCCGCGCGCGAGGCGACATTAAAGCGTCAAACGCATTATATAATACCATCATCGCCGACATGACCAGGGAGGCATCTTCTGCAAATGGCGATGAAAATATGGGTCACTATGTAGATCGTGAACTGGCACAGGTATACCTTATGATCAATGAAAATGACAAGGCCCTTGATCATGCGCTGGCGGAATATAACAGGCGGCCCGAGAATATAGATGTTAACGAAACGCTTGGCTGGGTATATTATAAGCGGGGTGAGTCTTCCAAGGCCTTAACTCACATGACCACTGCTTTAAGAACCGGGTGCAAAAACCCTACACTCCTTTGTCATGCGGGGCTGGTATTTGCTAAGGCCGGTAACAAAGCTAAAGCAAAGGAGCTCCTGACTTCAGCGCTTGCGAATAATCCCGGAATTGACCCCGAACTTAAAATGGAAAGTGAAAATATGTTGAAAGAGTTATAATTTGTACCATGATCAAGGGGTATGATTTGGTAAAAGGGAAACACGTACTGCTTCTTATATGTATTGTGTTACCGCTGATGTCCTATCCTCATACAATTAACTATGCACTTGAAGCCGCACCTACACATGATGTGGTTTGGTTTTATTTTAAATTAGGAGTAAATCATATAGTTCCATACGGGTTAGATCATATCCTGTTTGTTGTAAGTCTTTGCCTGCTTAATAATAAATTTAAAACCATCCTTTGGCAAGCTACGGCATTTACAGTGGCCCATACGATTACCCTTGCATTAAGTATGAAGGGCATCATTCACCTCCCTGCAGGAATTGTAGAACCCCTGATCGCTCTATCAATAGCATTTGTAGCTATAGAAAATATCCTGCTAAGTGAATTAAAGCCGTGGCGGATAGCAATTATATTTATGTTCGGCCTTGTGCATGGAATGGGCTTTGCAAGTGCCCTGAACGAAATAGGTTTACCCCGGAATAAATTCTATACTTCGATATTCTCATTTAACGTAGGGGTGGAAATCGGGCAGATCAGTATTATCTCGCTGGTGTTCCTTTTACTAATTATTCCGTTCGGGAAAAAGCCAGGATTCCGAAAATTTATTGTTTATCCACTTTCAGCCTTAATAGCCTTAGTAGCGTTGTACTGGACCTTTGAACGAATGGCCTGAATTGTTTTACCGGATGTAGTTGGTGTGAAGTCATCATACACCGTTGGTCAGAGACTTTGATGAACATATCGTTTAAACACGAACTTTATACACGAATTACACAAATTTAAACCGTGAAGTTGAGGCATAAATATAATTTGCTTCCCTAAATTACATACCTGGTGGGATCGCTTTATCGCAACACCATTTGCCGGTCAGCATCAAGTTTAATCAGTATAAAAATAAGAATGGTAAAGGTTAACAGCGAGGATCCCCCGTAACTCATAAGGGGGAGCGTAATGCCAATTACAGGTGCCAGGCCAATCGTTACACAAATATTGATAGCGACGTGAAAGAAAATGATTCCGGCTATCGAGTAAGCATACACGCGGCTGAACGCACTTCGCTGTCGTTCCGCGAGTTTTATGATTCTAAGTAACATCAGCAGGTATAGTAATAACAGTCCCGCGGAGCCAAGAAAGCCAAAGTTTTCTCCCACAGAAGTAAAAATAAAATCGGTATGTTGTTCCGGTACAAAATCACCTTGCGTTTGCGTCCCCTTCAAAAACCCCTTCCCCGCAAAACCGCCAGAACCAATGGCTATTTTCGACTGCTTAACGTTGTAGTTTTGCTGCTCATTCTTCTTTAACTTTTGCTTTTCCTCATCAGTGGAAAGCCCGCCGGATTTATTCCCTGTGAAAGGATTATCAACCCCTACCATGCTAAATATTCGGTCGGCCTGGTACTTTTTAAATACGTGGTTAAAAACAAATGGTACCGCTACGCCAACAAACAAAGAACATATCATCCAAACTCCCACAATTACAAGCAGGAATGTCTTGTTACGCTTTACCTGCCGTCGGTTAAAAAAAAGTACGATCGCTGCCAAAATCGCGAAGGCAATCAGTAATGTTTTGGTATGAAAAAGTAATGAGATCACTAATAATACCGCCATCGCTACACCCGAGATGAGATAACCGGGCGGTAAACCTTCCCGGTACATCGGGATCAAAAAAGAAAAGTACACTAATGCAAGACCCGTTTCTCCCTGCAATATTGAAAGTGCTGCGGGCGCAAAAGAAATGGCGGCCGCAATGAGTTGCGATGTTGGCTTCCGAAAGTCTGTATCCTGCATGGATAGATATTTAGCAAGCGCAAGGGCTGTAAAAATCTTACACAATTCGACGGGCTGCAAATTCATGAAGCCTAATGGTATCCAGCTTTTAGATCCCTTAATTTCTTTTCCGATAACAAAGGTGGCCAATATCAACACGATGCCTATCAGGTACGATAAGTTAGCCGTGGCAGTGAAAAACTTACTGTCGGTTAGTAAAATAAAAATTGCCAGTATCGAACAGGCCCCGAAGTAAAACAACTGCTTGCTATAATTTTTTTTGAACCCAATAAGCGTTTGGGTAACGCTTTCGCCACTTTTATACTCTACCGAAAAAATACATAGAAGGCCGATTATGATAATCGCAATGTACAGCCAGACCATCAGCCAGTCTATCCCCTTTGATATCGATGGATTCTTTTGGTACATTACTTTTACGGGTTACTTTTTGTGAGAGAATCTGGAGAAGCATTTTTCTTTTTGTTATCGGGCAGGATTGCATCGGTTGGCACCGGCACCTTCCTGGCTGTATCTCTTTTCTCTTTCTCCTTTTTAGCGGCTTCTTTATCCTTAATCATCTTACTGATGGCATCTTCCTCTTCGCCATCGGCTTCAATGCCCGTTGTATCATGTACCAGTTTGATATAGCCTTTTGCCAGGAGGTAGGCCGAATCTTTAGAATGACGCAACGAATCCTGCCGGCGAATCTCGACAAAAATGCGAGGTGGCATCAGGTTCAGTTTCGATAGTTGCTCTACCCTCGCCAACCGTGCCTTATCAACGATGGAATCTTTTAAATATTTCTCAATCATCAGTCCTACGATGGGTGCGGCATACGTGCCCCCGAATCGACCGCTGTTTTCCACTACGCACATGATGGCAATTTTAGGGTTTTCCCGCGGGGCGAACGCACAGAAAAAAGAGTGATTCTGTTGCTTTACACCCCGGAAGTAGTTTTCTACCGTGCCCGTCTTGCCGCAGATAGTGATACCTTCGACTTTTGCGCCGCCGCCTGTTCCTCTTTCAACCACGCCCTGCATTCCATTATGAACTACTTCGAAAATGCTATCAGGAATATCAATCGCATTATGACGCTGCCTGTATTGCTGCAATATGTCAAATTTGTCGCCGCCCTCAATAGAATCAACTACATGCGGAGTAATATACCAGCCTTTATTAGCGATGTAGGCCATTTCATTTGCTACCTGGATGGGTGTTACGTCTACTTCACCCTGGCCGATACTTACCGAACGAAAACTGCAATAGTTCCAGTGCCCGGGGCCAAATCTTTTTGGATCATTAAAATAGGCAGGCGTGGGAATGTTTCCTCTTTTCTCTGAAGGAACATCAACACCAAGCTTATGGCCTAACCCAAACGCATACATGTACCTATCCCAGTTGGCGAGGCTACTGTCTACATTAGGGTATTTAGGATTATTTATTACCCTCTGCATGACTGTTGCAAAATAAGTATTATCTGATACGGTAATGGCATTTTGTAAATTGAAAGTGCCGCGATCAAGACATTTCATCGGCCTGCCGGTTCCGCAACCGTAAAAAGCACCACTGCAAGTGACGGTAAATTGTGTGCTGATCACGCCTTCGTGTAAGCCAACCAAGGCCTGCAGTGTTTTAAAAGTTGAGCCGGGTGAGTATGTTGCACTTACCGTTCGGTTTAGCAGGGGTAGTGCAGGATTTAATAATAAGTCTGATAAATGCTTCTTCCGATCGCTGCCACTAAGGTATTTTGGTTGATAAGTGGGTGCACTTACCATGGCGAGGATGCCGCCCGTTTTAGGATCAATGGCTACAATGGACCCCAGTTTATTTTCCATCAGCTTTTCTCCCAACTCCTGCAGCTCGATGTCAATAGAAGTATGCATGTTCTGTCCCGCAACGGCCGCGGTATCAAATTTCCCTTTCTCTAACTTTTCAGTTAGCCTGTTTTTGTTATCACGTTTCCAGTATTCAATACCGCGCTCACCCATCAGCACCTTTTCGTAACTACGTTCGATGCCCGTTCTGCCGGCATAATCACCCGACACGTATCCTTCATCTTTATGACCTTTTAAAAAGTTAGTATCTACTTCCGAAGTATAGCCCAACACGTTCGCGGCCGCATCAAAGGGGTAGCTTCTCACTGACCTTTCCTGCAAATAAAATCCAGGGGCGAACCTGTACATGCTCTCATTTAACTTTGCCATTTTATCATCACTCAACAGCGCTTCAAATACAGACGACCTGGCACGACCATTCTTAATAATTAATTCAACCACCTTCTTATTAAATTGCGCGCTATCAATTCCTAAAACACTGCAAAGGCTTGCCGTATCAATTCCGCGAAGCTTGTTGGGAGTAATCATAAGATCGTAGATCGTGGCATTTTCGAGGATTGCTTTGTGGTTACGATCATACACGATTCCCCGGTCGGGGTAGATCACTTTTCGAAATGTTCCCTGCACGTCTGCGAGGATCTTATATTCATTTGAAAACAACTGGAGGTTGGCCAATTGGAGAATGATGATAAAGAACATGCCTGAGAAGACAAGCATGATAACTTTTTTTCTTGATTGGTTAAAAACAGGCACGTGTTAATGGGGTAATTTGATAATTGGATAACGGGGGAATAAGAACACTAAACTACTATTTAAATTGTATTGGTTTTAAACTTTTGCTTACGTACAAATATAAGTTCGGTTATAATGATTAGTAAAAGGCTAATGGCAGTGGATAAAATTGTTTTCACCAGGAAGTACCAGATGTTTCCGAACTGCCATG
>JANXYS010000452.1 GCA_025355935.1 Chitinophagales bacterium
GCGCCGGAACCCTGATCTAATCAATGCTGGAAGAAAACAACGCATCGCAAATGGCACACTTAAAAAAGCCGGCACAAGGCCGGCGTAGCAAAATGTCAAAACAATATTATTTTTTACCGAATCCAGGCATTTTCCCCATCGGCATTTTATTCATCATCTTCATCATACTTTTCATTTGATCGAACTGCTTCAGAAATTGATTTAATTCGGAAATATCTTTTCCGCTACCATTTGCGATGCGTTGTTTTCTTCCAGCATTGATTAGATCAGGGTTCCGGCGCTCTAACACGGTCATTGAATTTATCATGGCCTCAATGCCCTTAAAAGCATCATCATTGATATCCAGGTCTTTTACCTGCTTGCCAACACCTGGTATCATACCCATCAAATCCTTCAAATTACCCATTTTTTTTATCTGCTGTAATTGCGTTTTAAAATCCTCGAAGTCAAACTGGTTTTTGCGAATCTTCTTTTCGAGTTTAGCGGCTTCAGCAGCATCAAATTGCTCCTGGGCTTTTTCCACAAGGCTTACAATATCGCCCATCCCCAGGATACGCTGCGCCATCCTCTCCGGGTAAAATACGTCAAGAGTATCCATTTTCTCCCCACTACTGCTAAATTTGATGGGTTTGTTGACCGTGTACTTGATTGATAACGCTGCACCACCTCTTGTATCGCCGTCAAGTTTTGTAAGCACCACTCCGCTAAAATTCAATCTTTCGTTGAATGCTGCCGCAGTGTTAACTGCATCCTGGCCAGTCATACTATCAACCACAAAAAGTATTTCCTGTGGGTTGATGGCTTTCTTAATATTTGAAACCTCAGTCATCATTACCTCATCAACGGCAAGCCGCCCCGCAGTATCTATGATAATGACGTTTTTATTTTTTGCTTTTGCTTCCTTTATCGCATTTTGAACAATTGAAACTGCATCCTTGTTTTCCCGCTCGGCATAAACGTCCACCCCGATTTGCCCACCTAGTACTTCTAACTGATCAATGGCGGCCGGCCGATATATATCTGCTGCAACAAGTAGGGGCGATTTTCCCTTTTTCGTTTTCAGGTAATTTGCAAGTTTCCCGCTAAAGGTTGTTTTACCACTCCCCTGCAGGCCTGCGATTAAAATAATGGCAGGATTTCCGCTGATATTAAATTCGCTTTCCGTACCGCCCATTAATTCGGTTAGACCATCCTGCACTATCTTGATCATCTGCTGCCCCGGATTCACTGACAAGAGCACTTTTGATCCAATGGCCTCTTCTTTCAGGTTGTCGGTAAATTCTTTGGCAATTTTGTAGTTCACATCGGCATCTACAAGTGCGCGCCGTATGTCTTTTAAAGTATTGGCTATATTGAGTTCAGTTATTCTGCCTTCCCCTTTAATATTTTTAAAAGCCGATTCTAATTTTTCTGAGAGAGAATTAAACACGTTTTGAAAATTTTATTTCTGTTAAATGAAAATATTGCTCTTATATACTAAACGCCTTATCAATAATTTCCGCTTGTTCCTTTGCATGTATTTTAGCATAACCCGTTGCAGTAGACGCACTCGCCTGCCTGCTTATAATATGGAAATTTACGGAGTTTAAATTCATTCGTAAAAAGCTCGCGGCCCCCATATTCAGTGGTTCTTCCTGCACCCAATACCAAATCGCCTTGTCATATTTTAGGTATAGCTTTTCAAGTTGTTTCATTGGCAGTGGATACAGCTGTTCCATCCTAACTATGGCAACATTGCCTATCTTTTCTTTCTGACGTCTTTCATCCAGGTCAAAATAGATTTTGCCGCTGCACATCAGCACCTTAGTTATCAAACCTGCGTCAGCTATATTTTTGTCGTCATAGATTTCGATAAATGATCCCGATGTAAATTCTTCCATTTTACTATAACTACCCGGATGGCGAAGATTGGCCTTGGGAGTGAAATCAACCAACGGTTTTCGAAATGGCCATGCCTGCTGCCGCCTTAATACATGAAAGAAGTTAGCAGCAGTTGTAATATTTGTGATTACCATATTTAACTCCGCGCACTGTTGTAAAAATCTTTCCATCCTGGCGCTACTATGCTCCGGACCTTGCCCTTCATAGCCATGGGGCAGTAACAGCACGAGACCATTCATACGTTGCCACTTTGTTTCAGCCGCTGCAATAAACTGATCAATCATTATTTGTGCACCATTTACGAAGTCTCCAAATTGAGCTTCCCAGATTACCAGGGCATTAGGGTTAGCCATGGAGTATCCGTATTCAAATCCGAGTACTGCATATTCACTCAGAAGAGAATTATATATTTTAAAAACAGACTGTTGTTCCGTAAAACTATTCAGGCGGTTATATTGCTTGTTAGTTGCTTCATCATATAAAACAGCATGCCGATGGCTAAACGTTCCTCTCATTACATCCTGCCCGCTCATACGAACATCTTTTCCTTCAACCAATAAACTGCTATAAGCAAGCAGTTCTGCAGTTGCCCAATCTATTTTTTGTTCATCAGCAAATAGTTTTACTTTATCCTGCAGCAGTTTTTCAACTTTCCTTAGCGGTTTAAAATCTTCAGGCCATTTCATCAGGCCGTCAAAGAGCTTTTTTACTTCATCCTCCTTTATTGCCGTAACGGGGGAAGAGTCGAAATCTTGTGTTGTTGCTTTTCTCAGGCTCTGCCACCATAATTCTGGTTTTTGATAAGTATAAGGCAAAGGATGCTGTTTAACATCATCCAGCCTTTCCTGCAAAGCTGCCAGAAACTCTTTCTCCATCTGCCTGGCAAGCTCCTTCGCGTCGGGCTCACCATTCTCTATCAAATACTGGGTATAAACTTCACGCGGATTAGGATGCTTGTCGATCAGTGCATATAATTGAGGTTGAGTGAACTTCGGTTCATCGCCCTCGTTATGCCCATGGCGACGGTAGCACACCATATCGATAAAGATATCACTGTTGAATTCCTGCCGGTAGAGGGTTGCAATCTCCGCAACTTTTACTACTGCTTCTGCATCATCACCGTTTACGTGAAGCACAGGCGCCTGTACCATCGCAGCCACGGACGTACAATAGTCAGAGCTTCGCGCATCATCAAAATCAGTGGTGAAGCCAATCTGGTTATTTATTACAAAGTGTATTGTTCCTCCCGTATAGTAGCCTTTAAGGTTGCTCATCTGCAGCACTTCATACACCACACCCTGTCCCGCAACGGATGAATCACCATGAATTAAAATCGGGAGAATTTTATCGAAATCGCTGTTGTACATCACATCAGCTTTGCTTCTTGCAAATCCAATTACCACCGGATCTACAGTTTCAAGATGCGAGGGATTGGGGCATAATTTAAGATGTACCTTTTTGCCGGATGCAGAATTCACTTCACTACTGTATCCCAGGTGATATTTTACATCACCTGAACCCATCGTCGTATCCGGTATTGCAGTCCCTTCAAATTCCGTAAATATGTGTTCGTAGGTTTTCCCCATCACATTTGCCAGAATGTTTAGCCGGCCCCGATGGGCCATCCCTATCACCACTTCCTCCACCTGATTATCGGCCGAAGTGTTGATAATTGCGTCGAGCGCTGCAATGGTAGTTTCTCCTCCTTCGAGGCTAAACCGTTTCTGGCCAATATATTTTGTGTGAAGAAACTTTTCAAACATCACTCCCTCATTCAACTTTTGCAGGATGCGTTTCTTTTGGGCAATGGGCAGGGGATTATGAAAATCAGTTTCAAATGCTTTTGCTAACCACTCTATTTTTGCGATATCATTGATTGCGCTAAATTCTATCCCTACATGCGAGGTATACGACCTGGAGAGTTTGTCTACAATTGTCCGAAGGTTACTTCTTCCCATATTAAGGAACTTACCTGCGGCAAATTCCTTATCAAGATCAGCGTCACTTAACCCGAAATTTTCTAACGCCAGATCAGCATGCCGATTTTTACGCTCCCTGATGGGATTTGTTTTCGCTATTAGATGGCCTTTTTTGCGGTAGGCCTGGATAAGTTGATAAACAGCAAATTCTTTATCTAATTCAGCCGCAGGGGAGGCGGAAGTAGTCTTACCATTTTGTTGAGCCAGGGGCACCACAACAGGTGCATTCAATACTGCAAAATCAAATCCTTCAAAAAACTTACGCATCTCAGGATCAACACTTTCCGGACTCTTAACGAAATCATTGTATAAATTTTCAATATAAGCCGGATGGGCATTGGTGATGTACTGAAAATCCTTCATAGCTTGATGGTTAAGTATAATCGACTTAGTTTTTTCGTTTGGCCTGCAAATATCGGTTATTTTTGCGCGGGAAAAATATAATGAGCGTGCAAATTTGGCCTTAAACAGACCGAAACTGATAAATTCTGATTTAATTCAGAAAAAAGGAAGACCAAAATAATGGTCATACTAATTAAAACTCCTATCTTTGCAGCCCAAAAATGGAATTAAATGGCAAATCACTCAGCTACTAAAAAAGACATGCGCCAGTCGGCAAAACGTAACGAACGGAATCGTTATTATGGCAAAACTACCCGTAATGCAATCCGTGATATAAAGGCGATCGATGAAAACAAGGCTGCAGCGGATAAATTACCTTCTGTAAACTCAATGATCGATAAACTGGCTAAGCGTGGCACCATTCATAAAAACAAAGCTGCAAATCTGAAAAGCAAATTAGCTCGTAAGGTTAATGCGCTTGCAAAATAACTCATAAAGTCCTTTATAGCAAAAAGCCTGTTTTCTTACCGATGACAGGCTTTTTGCATAGCTGAATCGACCATACATTACTAATTATTTTCCCAGCGGCTACCTCTTAAAATACAGCATGAGAATATAAATGCCGTTCTCCGATAGTTTTCCAGCTACTTGCGTTGAGCCATCTGATATTTCTCATTGTAAAATTTGAATTTCCTTCCGAAAAGAGTTTAAGATTTCATCGTTTTGCCAAATCTTTTCAACGGCAGCCTGGCTTGAAGTCAGGTAACATGCCAACCAATCCGCAACACTGTTAATTATTTACTGTGGTACTAACTTCGACACATGTATCATAAGCATGATTTCACAACCGGCGATTTTGTTTACTAAAAGTTTGTTAGCTTGAAAAAAATACCCGGATGAAACCATTGGCAATTCTTATTTTTCTTTCTCTTAATTTTTATGCGCTGTCAGCGCAGATCAGCCCTTTTGAGATGAGCAATGGCACCCGTACGGCTTCCTACTTCGAAGCGATTGACTGGTACAAGAATCTTTCAAAAAAATATAAAAATATCAAGATGAGGGAAATGGGTGAAACGGACGCCGGGTACCCTTTGCATCTTATAATGCTAAGCGGAGATGGCAGTTTCGACCCCAGGCAATGGCATAGCCAACGCAAAATTGTAATAATGATAAATAATGGAATCCATCCGGGAGAACCTGATGGAATTGACGCAAGCATGATGCTCGTGCGTGACCTCCTTTCTGGAAAAATAATACTGCCATCCAATGTTGTGTTGGGCATCATACCTGTATATAATATTGGTGGAACTTTAAACAGGGGCTCCTACACGCGTGCAAATCAGAACGGCCCTGATGAATATGGCTTTAGGGGCAACTCGCAAAATCTCGATCTCAACCGCGACTTCACCAAGAATGACAGCCGCGAAGCGAATTCTTTTACCAGGATCTTCCATTACTTAAGTCCAGAAATTCTGATTGATAACCATGTTAGCGATGGAGCAGACTACCAGCATACGATGACGCTTATTACTACCCAATATGAAAAGCTTGGTCCGGTATTAGGTGACTGGCTTAAAAAAATATTTGAACCTGCTATATATAAAAGCATGGCTATAAAAAAATGGGAGCTGATACCGTATGTGGATTTCGATAATACCAGCTTTGAAAAAGGAATGACCATGTTTTATGACCCACCCCGGTACTCCTCCGGTTATGCGGCATTATTCAATTGCATTTCCTTTATGCCCGAAACCCATATGCTGAAACCTTACAAAGAAAGAGTAGCCTCAACATATGACCTGATGGTAAGTTTCATCAGCGAGTCATCCAGGATGGCCGTCGCACTTATTGCAAAAAGAAAAGAGGCTGACAGCCTGGAATTATTAGAAAAAGTGTTTCCCTTGAAATGGTCAGCAGATACCTCTGCTTTTAGCACAATCATTTTTAAGGGCTATAACCGCGATTCAGCATTAAGTACGGCAACTGGATTAAGAAAAATGTTCTACAATCACGATAAGCCCTACACGAAGAACATAAAATATTTCAACAGATATAAAGCAGCCGATCTGTCGCACGCACCCTTTGCTTATATCATACCTGCAGGTTGGTATTCGATGATAGACCGCCTTGCTGCAAATGGCATTCGGGTTTCCCGCCTAAGAAAAGATTCAGTAATAGACGTAGTTTCATACCAGATAGACCAGTTTAAATCACTGGCAAATCCATACGAAAAACATCATAAGAATTATAATGTGGTCATTTCTTCGAAAACAGAAAAGAAATATTTCCTTGCCGGTGACTACGTTGTTTTAACTGCTCAGCAAGGAAAACGATACCTGGTTGAAATGCTGGATCCCCGGGGTGAAGATTCATTTTTCGCCTGGAATTTTTTCGACGGAATTTTGCAACAAAAAGAGGGTTATAGTGATTACCGGTGGGAAGATGTTGCGGCTAATCTTATAAGGGATGACTCAACGCTCAGGCATAAGGTTGAACAAAGGAAAGCCTCTGACCCAAAATTTACGCAGAGTTCTGCTCTTATATTAGATTTTATATATCGCAATTCGGCATATTTCGAGAAGGCATATCTTCAATATCCTGTATATAGCATTGAACTTTAGAGTTTTAGAATGATGAAACTAGCGTCTTGAACAGCCTTAGATTTTACTTCAAGAAATCCTCTTACACTTTCATAAATTTCTATACCTTTGCAGCCCGTTTTAAAGACGGGTTA
>JANXYS010000460.1 GCA_025355935.1 Chitinophagales bacterium
GGGACAAATTTTCCGTATCCTAAATTATTTCCCGTCCATAAGTTCCAAGAAGAGTTGGTGTCCTTAATTTCGTCAATGGAATAATTATCAATGTCAATATGTATTAGTTTGGTGTTTGGCCAGGACGATTTGCTTTTAAACATTCTTAAAAATATGCCAGTGTCTGATGGAAAAATAAAGTCGCCAAATAATTTGCCGTCCAGAAGATTATTTAAGTCTTTGTTGTTACTTGTCAAGCTATAGATTTTTACAATCCCATCAAAGGCAGTTTCATTTTCAAGTTTCCTCTCAAAGTTTGTAAACTTCAAGGTCACCCAAAATTCATATTTTTCTGTAGAATAGTTAAGCTTCATAAAAATATCGGCTAACGTTCGGCGGCTTTGTGTCTGCGGCAAGCGCAAAGTAATGAATTAAATGTTGTGTCCGCCGTAGCACAAAACCGTTTGTAATATGCAGTGCCAATTGGGCGGTGAATTTAAAATTTGTAACAATTAAATAAAACTAAAATGGCAAAGAAAAAATTAGATGTATATAATGATTTAGATACATTGATTTTAGAAATAAAAAAGCGTTATGAAACTGATGGATTATTAAATATTGCTATTGCGACTATCAGAAGCCAAAAAAATACAATTACATATTTGAAAGGAAGAGTTAGAAATTTAGTTTCAAAAGAAAAATGACTGCTATGTCCAGCCGCCACGAAGTACTAACGTGTGGCGTTGGCTGGCATTGCATATTACACTCTATTATGCGAACCCTATCCCGGTCCCAGAAAGTCAAGTGCTTGGTTGTTAATAGATAAATGTATGACATTTTACATTGTTTACCTGCGCCAATCGTTCTTCTTGTTTGTGGAGGAGGGTAGGTTTTTTTGATTCGAAACGCCGCTATCAGCATTCCCAGGGGGTGACTGCTGATGTCGTAAGTCCGGCTTACCGTTAGATAGAAGCGGATCGCGGAACAAACTTTCTATCGGGCTTTCTAGATTTACCAGGTACTCACGCCGTACATGCAAATATCTTTCTGTTGTCTTAATGTTGAAATGACCTAAAATCTCTTTGATATATTTAACGTCGACCCCCTTTTCGAGCATATGCGTTGCGAAACTATGCCGCAAGCCATGAAAGCTGATGGTTTTAATGATGCCCGCTTTAGTTTTTGCTTCTGAAAATACAGTTTGGGCCGTGCGGGTAGAAATGGGCGTGCCTACATCCTGCCCTTCGAAGAGATAATTAGCAGGCCGGGGATAACAACTCTTGTAATATTCCTCCAGCACATCCAGCACAACCGGACTCAGTCTTACATACCGGTCCTTCTTTCCCTTACTACAATACACAAACAGTTGCATCCGCCCGCGGTCTATATCTTCCAGGCGCAGGTTCACTACCTCGCTTACCCGTAATCCTGCACTATAGGCCACAAATAAAATGGCCTTGTGTTTCAGGTTGCTAACGGCTGCAAACAACCGCCGTAGTTCTTCCTCTCCCAACACCTTCGGTAATATTAAATGTTTTTTGGGCCGCGGAATACGCCAAAAAAATTTTAAACGGTTCAGCACTTTTTCGTAATAAAACTTTAGTGCATTTAGCCTGCTGTGAATCGTATTCTCGCTGAGTTGAAGCTTTACAAAACAGTATTCAAGGTAGTCTTTCAGTCTGTCTGGCGTGAGCGATTCTGGATCTGTTTTTTTGATGGCCTGTAAAAATTGTACAAACTCATTAAGGTAAGTTTTGATAGTGTTATTGCTATATCCATGCAGAATGAGGGTTTGGCGGTAGATGTTCAGACGATCCTGGTGCTGTTTTAAAAAAAAACGTCCCGGAACCGCTCGCTTGATATTATTTGGCGTGGACTCCTTGGAAACTAATTCAACAATAGTTGGCTTCATGACCGCAGCTTCGGGGAAAAGACCCGGCGGGGCTAAAATAACAACCGCATCGATCTTTTTTAAAAGCTTACAGAGCGACCGCGCCTTTTCAATGTCTACCGGAATATACCAGGTCTTCCTGGTGCGGCTCCAGCGCGCAAAAAAACAATCGGTAAAAACCCGGTTTACTGCAGCATTCGTGCTGGTTTCAAAGCCAATGTATGGCTGCCCCTTATGCTCAATTTTACTTAATACGATGTTCATCGCAGTTTTTATCACCCGCATGGCTGTGAGTTACCCGGCGGGTAATACTGCGTAAATTATTAATTTACCTGATTTAATTGAAGTTGAAAATCCCGGAAAATAGCGAGGGAATAACGCGCTGTTTGTGGCGTGTACTCGTGTACTAGGACTGGGTTTCTCCGCAGCGTTAATTCCGCCTTGGAACCATTCGCTATGATCAATTCCAGCCCTCGATGTAACCGCTAACTATTCAGCTTTAGCAATCCCTCGCCTTCGTTCGTGTTCCCACGAACCATTCGCTATGATCACTCCAGACCTCGATTCGCACACCCAAGAACTATTCGTTATTATCAATCCAGTCAAATACCGTATTCAAATTGTTTAAAACCCCAATTCATCAAGGTTGTAATCATAAAATAGGTGGAGGATAACGGTAGGAGGTGTCATAGTTGGCTAATCGCCATTACCAGATACCGGATCAACGTGAATATAATCTAGTTTTTGCCGTGGAATTTCCGGGCTGATGTCTGTAGAGAAATTGGCGGAGGGTTCGTGGGGTCAAGAATCTAGGCGGAAGAAGAAGAGTAAGTAGAATATCATCCTTGCCGCGAAACGTGACCGTTCCACGCTTCAATACCTGTGATGCTCTTTTCCAAAGTCAAATAGATTATCTCTTTCTTTAATTTTTGTTGGCAATTATTTTCACTGTCCAGCATCTGAAATGAGTACGCAAATATCGGTAGACAGATATTAAAACCTATTTTTGCATTCGCCCGAAACCAATCTTTGAAGGGCTTGAATTTTTATAATAAAAATAAGTTTGATGAAACCTTTTGCAATCTATCACGAACATCCTGACTGGTTTAAGCCTCTTTTCGCTGAATTGGAAAAACGAGGCATCCCATATGAACGCACTGATCCCACCCATCATTTCTTTGATATAGAAAATATATCAAGGCCATATTCCTTATTTTTTAATCGGATGAGCCCTTCAGCTTATTTGCGCGGTGGCGGGCAAGGTATTTTTTTTACGCTTGGCTACTTGAAACACCTGGAAAATTTTGGTACTAAAACAATCAACGGGTATAAAGCATTTAGTTATGAAATATCCAAAGTTGCTCAATTATCATTAATTAAAAAGCTCGGTTTCGGTTATCCTAAGGCAAGGATTGTCAATCATGCGTCGATGGTATTAGCCGCTTCTGAAGGGCTTCGTTTCCCCGTTGTAGTTAAGGCAAATATAGGTGGTAGTGGTGCAGGCATTGTAAAGTACAATTCGAGGGAAGACTTACAAAAAGATGTAGATACCGGTAACATTTCACTTGGGTTAGACGATACTGCACTGGTACAGGAATTTATTCCTGCAAGAGGTGGGCATCTTACACGGGTAGAAACTATAGGCGGTAAATTCCTCTATGCCATTAATGTTTATTCCAGCGGTGAATCTTTTAATCTTTGCCCGGCCGATATCTGTCAAACGAATGATGGCAGGGAACTGGTACGGAATACCTGTGCTGTAGACGCTCCGAAAAATACAATGCGGGTGGAAGCTTATCAACCTCCGCAGCAGGTGATTGATGCCGTTGAAGCAATTGTTCAACATGCCGGCATAGATGTCGGGGGCGTGGAATATATGATTGATGACAGGAATGGAGAATTAGTTTACTATGATGTAAACGCACTATCCAATTTTGTTGCAGATGCGGTTAATGTGATAGGGTTTAACCCACACGAAAAACTCGTTGATTTTCTTGAAGTGCGGGCGCACGACAATGAGCTCTCATCCTTAACAACGAGTGCTGCATTTCAATAAGATGCGGGCTTATCGAAAATCTTTCAAAAACTT
>JANXYS010000467.1 GCA_025355935.1 Chitinophagales bacterium
GCCACGCTAAGTTCTACGACACCCAAGCTAGCAGCGAAGTGTCCGCCATGAACACTCACAACGTCAACAATATACTGTCTGAGCTCATCGCAAACTTGTTGCAATTGATCTTTGCTAAGTTTCTTTAAGTCTGCAGGCGAATTTATTTTTTGAAGTAAGACTCCCGGAGTGATCTCCATATTAATATATTTAAAGTTCAAAGATAAGTTTTTATCTTTTTGACGTCTTTAGATAAACAAGCCTGCCGGGTGAAAGTTCAAATATTGTTCGATCATCCTGCTGCTGAGTGAGATTCCCCTTTTTGCCGCTATAGCGCAATTATTTAGGTAAAACTAAATTTTCAGGATAATATTTTGTGTAACTTCCCCACCATAAAATATAATTAACTATGACAAGTCGCAGAACTTTTCTAAAAACATCCGGTTTGCTAACAGCAGGCCTGATGTTACAGCCATCTGACCTGATGAAAATGCGTGGTAAAGCCGGTATTCAACTCTATTCACTTCGCGATATTATCGGAAAAGACCCAAAAACAGTGATCGGCCAGGTTGCCCAGGCAGGATACAAAGAAGTTGAAATGTATGGCCTGACCGCCGATACCAAATTTTTCGGTATGACGGTACCTGAATTTGCAAATCTCCTGAAAGCTAACAAACTTACAAGCCCGAGCGGACACTATGCCCCCGAGAAATTTCTTTTTGACAATGGTAACGGTGATGACGTAAAACGCTTATGCGATGTAGGCCATCAGATGGGCCACGAATATATTGTTATCCCGTACCTCACAGAAGACCGCCGCAAAACTATTGAGCAATATAAAGTACTGGCTGCGCGGATCAACCTTGCTGGCAAAATCGTAAAAGAATCGGGCCTACAGCTGGCTTATCATAATCACGACTTTGAGTTTGCGGATCATAACGGTCAAAAAGGCTACGATGTACTGTTGAAAAGCACTGACCCAGATCTCCTAAAAATGGAGTCAGATCTTTACTGGATAGTTCGTGCCGGGTACGATCCGATTGATCTTTTTAAAGCCAATCCCGGACGTTTTCCTATGTGGCATGTCAAAGACATGGATAAGTTGGACCGCACTAAGAATACTGAGGTTGGAAATGGAAGTATAGACTTCAAAAATATTTTCAAGTATGTTCAGTTAGCAGGGGCAAAACATTTTTACATGGAGCAGGAAAACAATTACAAGCCCGATTTCATTGGCAGTGTTTCAGCGAGCAGTAAGTATATGAAGAAAAAACTTTTATCTTAAGCATAAAAAAAACCGCTGAAATCAGCGGTTTTTTTTATGCTTAATAAATATTATAGCTCTTTAATCATGATATTTTTAAACCAAACCATGTTGCCGTGATCCTGTAATGATATCTTCCCTTTTTTATAAGTTCCGAAATCAGGGTAAGCCTTAAACTTACTTCCCGCTACCATGCTTTTCCAATTATCATCCCACATTGTAGTGCTAACAACGTTGGTTCCGTTTAAGAAAAGATCCAGCTTTCCCTTGTTTGCTACAATTTCGGCGTGATTCCACTCGCCCGCCGGTTTAACAGGTTCGCTGCTTGAACTAATAAGATCATACAAGTCGCCGGCTCTGTGTTTTGGAATCTTGGCATCAGGATGGCCATTATTGTCCAGTACCTGCATTTCCGGACCGGTATACCAAACATATTTATATTTTGCAGAATCTTCGTGCACAAAGAAGATGATCCCGCTGTTTCCGTTTTTCGCAATTTTCCAATCTAGTTTTAAATGGAAATTTTCATACTCTTTCTCAGTAAGAATATCACCACCGCCGTTGGTTTGCCAGCCTTCTTTTTTTGAGGTATCCAGGTACAGCGCACCGTCCGCAACCTTCCAAAGACTACCGATAGTGGTTTTTCCATAACTATGCCATCCGGCCGTGGTTTTGCCGTCAAACAACGATACAAAACCCGTGGTGTCGTCAGTGGACTTCATCGCATTTGTTGAGCTGCTGCTGTCAGTTGTATTGCTCATAGTCTTAGAATTTTTGGCGCTGTTACAGCTCATGATGGCAATTGCTGCTGCAACGGCAGGTAATAACATTTTTTTCATATGCTTGTTTTTTAACCCGCACAAAAGATAGGTGCGGATAAATTATAAATAGAAAAACTTTAATTTATTCTTTCAGCAACATGATGTATTTGACCATCTGCACTGCGTCTTCCTTGCTTAGTGAGGCGTGCGGCGGCATAGGTGCTTCGCCCCAAACTCCTGAACCTCCTTTGATGATCTTCCCGGCAAGCATGCTGTAAGTGGAATCGTTAGAAGGGTATTTGGCGGCAACAGCGCTATAGGCAGGGCCAGTGGACTGTTCATTCAGCTTATGGCATGTAAAACAGTCAGATTTAGCTACAAGGGCCAGCCCCTTGTCATAGTCAGGATTGTCCATTGCCGTAGCCTTTTTTTCAGGAACCGCTGCGGCATCAGTTTTTTCATTTTGTTTCGGAGGACTGCTACAGGCGAATATGCCCACTGCAATGGCGGCAATTAAAAGACTTTTTTTCATATTCTCTTTTTTATAGGTTTTTAAAGGCCAAGTACAGCCCGGTTAAAATTTTCATCAGATGATGTATCAGCAAAATCATCGAAGGCACGATCGGTTACCTTTATAATATGATCACGAATAAACGGTGCTCCTTCGCGGGCGCCATCCTCGGGGTGTTTTATACAACATTCCCATTCAAGTACTGCCCAGCCTTTGTAATCGTACTGTGCAAGTTTGCTAAAGATAGCTTTAAAATTTACCTGCCCATCTCCCAATGAACGGAAGCGCCCTGCCCTGTTAAGCCAGCTTTGATAGCCCCCGTACACACCCTGGCGGCCAGTAGGATTAAATTCCGCGTCCTTAACATGAAACATCCGGATTTTCTCATGATAAATATCGATGAATGAAAGGTAATCCAGGCATTGAAGTATAAAATGAGATGGGTCATATAGAAGGCATGCCCTGGAATGATTGTTCACGCTCTCAAGAAACAGTTCGTAACTGATGCCGTCGTGAATGTCTTCTCCCGCATGAGTTTCATAGCAAAGATCTATGCCATGTTCCTCAAACACATTTAGTATAGGAACCCACCGTTTGCCAAGTTCTTCGAAACCAGTCTCTACCAAGCCCTGCGGGCGCTGGGGCCAGGGATATACCGTATGCCATAGCAACGCACCGCTAAACGTGGCGCAGGCGTTAAGCCCAAGATTTTGAGATGCTTTTGCAGCAAATTTTAATTGACTAATTGCCCATTCATTCCGGGCTTTGCTGTTTCCGTGTACTTCTTTGGGTGCAAAGCCGTCAAATAAGGCATCATATGCGGGATTCACAGCTATAAGCTGACCTTGCAGGTGAGTACTTAATTCTGATATTTGCAAGCCGCAACCTTCTACTACGCCTTTAATTTCATCAGCATAGGTTTTACTCTCTGCTGCCTTTTGCAGATCAATTACCCGGCTATCCCAGGAAGGAATTTGCACTGCCTTAAATCCAAGACCCTTTGCCCAGGTACAAATATTCTGCAGATTATTAAATGGAGCGTCATTACCAAGGAACTGTGCTAAAAAAATTCCGGGGCCCTTTACTGTTTGCATGTCTTAAATTTTATTATCGGTCCATTTCTGATCACTTTGCGATGATGCAACAACATTTTCAATGAATGCCATTCCTCGTACTCCGTCCTCAACACCGGGGAAATCAAGCCATTCTTTCTTAGGCTCCTGGTTATTTAATCTGGCATCTACAGTTAGCGCAAAATTTCTATACAAATTACCGAAAGCCTCGAGGTACCCTTCAGGATGACCACCCGGCGTGCGGCAATTATGCGTAGCATAGCTCGACAAACTGTTGGTGTAATTGGTACCCGCGCGCAATATTTGTGCGGGTGCATCAAGCCATTTTGCAATTAAAGTATTAGGTTCCATTTGCGCCCATTCCAAGCCACCCTTCTCACCATATACTTTAATCTTTAAGGCATTCTCTTCTCCCGCGGCGATTTGCGTAGCAACAAGAATTCCGGCCGCACCATTATCAAATTTCAGTAACACATTTCCGTCGTCATCCAGCATCCTCCCTTCCACTACAACATTCAGATCTGCGCATAATTGAGTAATTTTCAGTCCCGAAATATATTCGGCAAGCTGGGCTGCATGTGTTCCTATGTCGCCCATACTCCCGCTTTTACCTGATTTTTTAGGATCAGTCCGCCAGGCAGCCTGCGCATTTCCTTCACGCTCAGATAACTTGCTTAGCCATCCCTGGGGGTACTCCACCATAACTTTCCTCACTTTACCCAACGCGCCCTCCTGCACCATTTGCCGTGCCTGCTTTACCATAGGGTAACCACTGTAAGTGTGCGTCAGTAAAAGAATGAGCCCCGTTTCCTCCACTTTTGCTTTTAGTAATTTTGACTCTTCCAGTGTGAATGTCATTGGCTTTTCGAGCACTACGTTAAAACCTTTTTCCAGTGCCATCATCGCGGGGGCAAAATGAGCAAAGTTGGGAGTAACAATAGTAACAAAATCGAGTCGCTTTTCAGGGGGCATTAAAGCCTCTTTTTCAAGCATGGTTTCGAATGTAGTGTATATGCGATCCTCCTTCAGGAACAACATCCGGCCAGAATCTATCGCATCATCGGGGTTGATACTTAGTGCTCCCGCAACCAATTCTACAAGACCGTCCATGTTTGCCGCAATGCGGTGAATGGCACCGATAAATGCATCTTTACCGCCGCCGATCATTCCCATCCTTAATTTACGATTCATCTTTTTTTATTTACAGGGACTAAATATAATTTTAAAAATCTACACTCATCTGCATAACAAAAAATCTTTTTAAAATTTTTTGTTCCCGATAACTACTATACAAAAAAAAATAGAAATTGTACAGCTGCATTGAAATTATTCATAAATTACAATCCCTTTTTGCAACAAACCAATTAGCTATATGAGATTAACAACAAGAGTGCAACTATCTGCCATGATGTTTATGGAATTCTTTATCTGGGGTGGCTGGTTTGTGACGATGGGGACCTATTTAAGCCAGAGCATTCACGCTACCGATGTGCAAAACGGCCTGGCCTACGGCACTCAGTCTTTAGGCGCGATCATCGCTCCGTTTATTATCGGGCTTATTGCTGATAAGTTTTTTTCTGCTCAGAAGATTCTGGGGCTGCTTCATCTACTTGGAGCGGCAGTTATGTATTTTATATCCACCAAGGATAATTTTAGTTCTTTTTATCCACTGCTACTCATATATATGATCTGCTTCATGCCTACTCTCGCGTTAGTAAACTCGGTTGCTCTTAAACAAATCAGCAATGCTGAGAAAGAATTTTCAACCGTTAGGGTATGGGGAACAATTGGATGGATTGTAGCCGGACTTATGATTGGCTGGATGGCATGGGAGCAAAATGGGCAGTTGGTGAATACATTTAAAGTTACCGCCGCAGTATCGCTGGTACTTGGATTGTTTAGTTTTACATTACCTGATACCCCTCCGGGAAAAGCAGGTACCAAAACCACGTTAAGAGATATTTTAGGACTGGACGCTTTAAGCCTCTTAAAGCAAAAAAACTTCCTGATATTTTTTATTGCCTCCATGTTGATTTGTATACCGCTGGCTTTCTACTACCAGGAAACAAATAAATTCTTAAATGAGCTCAAGGTGAGCGGCGCGGCGGCAAAAATGAGTATAGGCCAGGTTAGCGAAACCTTGTTTATGGTGCTGATGCCCTTATTTTTTGCACGTTTCAACATTAAAAAAATGTTGTTGTTTGGTATGATCGCCTGGGTGCTTAGATATTTGCTTTTTGGCCTCGGTGATGCAGATGCCGGCATTTGGATGCTTTATATTGGTATAGCCTTACATGGCGTTTGTTATGATTTCTTCTTCGTAAGCGGCCAAATATATACTGATCAACAGGCCGGAGAGAAAAATCGGTCTTCTGCACAGGGCATGATTACATTGGCAACATACGGTGTTGGAATGCTCATTGGCTTTTGGGTAGCCGGAATGGTAAGTGAACACTTCAAAACAGCAACCGGTCACGACTGGAAAAACATTTGGATGATTCCTGCGGGTATCGCTGCGTTTATTACAATATTATTTCTCGTATTTTTTAAAGACAACAAAAAAGTTGTTCAACCTGTTTAATAAGATCAGATGCAAAGGAGATCGGTCATAAAATCTATAGCAACTTCTATACTAGGCGCAGGAGCTATTGCGAACAGCGTAGGTTTTACTGATGGCCCAACGACAAAAATGAACCTGAAAGGGAATATACATCACTCCGTATGCAGGTGGACCTTTAACCATCTAAAGCTGGATGAACTATGCCATACAGTAAAGAAGATTGGGTTTAGCGCTATAGACCTGGTAGGACCATCGGACTGGGACGTTCTAAAACGAAATGGTATAAATTCATCGATGTGTAATGGTGCCGAAATCAGTCTTACGGAAGGTTGGAACGATCGCCAATACCACGCAACGCTCGAAAAAAATTATCTGGATCATATTGATCTTGTAGCAAAGGCCGGGTATAAGAACCTGATTTGTTTTAGTGGAAGTAGACGCGGCATGGATGATATGACGGGGATGAAAAACTGTGCCGATGGTATAAAAAAAATTATTGGCGCCGCCGAGAAGAAAAACGTGGTTATACAAATGGAATTGCTTAACAGCAAGATTGATCATAAAGATTATATGTGTGATAGAAGTAATTGGGGAGTTGAATTGTGTAAAATGATAGGCTCTCCGAACTTTAAGTTGCTTTTCGACATTTACCATATGCAAATCGATGAAGGTGATGTGATCAGGACTATCAATGACCATCATGAATATTTTGGTCATTACCACACAGGTGGAGTGCCGGGCCGCCATGAAATAGATGAAACCCAGGAATTATTTTATCCTGCTATTATGAGAGCCATTGTAAAAGTGGGCCATAAAGATTACGTGGCCCAGGAATTTATTCCTACCGGGGTATCGGATGCGGCGAAGGCACAGG